>CAYUXQ010000005.1:27883-40070 GCA_964448925.1 uncultured Candidatus Saccharibacteria bacterium
CAAATTGCCAGAGTTAAAACAAGCTACACCGGTCAGTTTCTGTCAAAAATACTATGAAGCGTACCGAACAAGAACATTCAAATGCTACCCCTCCTTGGAGCAGGACAAAAAGAGCCGCACACGCAGTTGCCACACTGAGGACAGCTCAAAAGGCACTAGAAATCCGAACCGAGGGATTATTCGAAGAAATGGTCCAGTACAGGCTTGAGCAACTTCATAATCCTGATCTGGAACAGTATTTACGAGAGGAGATTGTACCTTCTCTGTTACGAGAGCAGATTCGTTTGGCTAAGCTATACTTGAGTACTCATCCTAGACCATTGGGGCCTGAGCCCCTTACATCAGAAGTCGAGGAGTGTTAGGTTTTGGGCACAAGTCGGTAGTTGCTATTTAATTATTTCTTTCTCGAACCGAAAAAATAATCCCAGTCTTGCTTAATTCCAGCTTTTAGCTGTTGTCGTTTGCGCGGAGTACACAAAAGATGCCAAAGTGTAAAACCATAAAGTATTACCAGGGTTGCAACAACTACCGGGATAATATAGTAGTCTATGTTTGGAACGCGTACCCCCAAGAAGTAACCAAGTAGAATCAAACCACCGCCCCAAAGCAAAGCACCGGCTATATTAAATGAAAAAAACTTTTTTCTATCCATTCGACTAGCACCGGCAATTAGTGGGATTAGAGTGCGAATATGAGCTACGAACCGACCTGCAATAAGAGTAGCTGCTCCATAGCGTTTAAAAAATACCTCCGTCCGACCAATATATTCTTCTCTAAACAAAAAACCATCCTTTCGGCTAAAAAGCTTGGGGCCAATCTTCTTGCCAAAAGAATACCCTACTTCGTATCCAACAATTGAAGCCAAAACGACCATTACAATTAACCAATCAAGTGGCAGATGACCGCGGCCAGCAAAAACACCTGCTGCTAGCAGTAGGCTATCTCCCGGCAACACAATGCCTACCAGCAGGCCACACTCAGCGAACACAATCAGTGTGATGGCTAGTATTCCACCGGTCTTGATAATCATATCAACATCAAACACTAACATAATTGTATCAAGTAACAGTAGTAGGCTCTCGGCCTATCCATATATGGGCACTATTCGCAGTTGTTGGATGACTTCGAAAGCTCTCTACAGTATGGGGTAGCGTTACAACAGTACATCTGTTATAATTACCTCAAAATCAAGTAGAAACAGGCAGGAATACTATTTGCAATGGTTAATTTAGACAAACCAATTATCTTAGAAATAAGAACAACTGTTGGTAAAAAGCTAAACACGCTCCGTTCACAGGGCTTAGTACCGGCAGTAATTCACAACCACGGTCAAGAATCTTTGCATGTAATGGGTCCGGCCACCGAACTATCTGGAATTTACAAAGAAGCAGGTAAGCATCACCCGCTACAAATAAAGGTTGGCAGCCAGGATTTTTTGGCACTTATCAAAGACGCTTACTATAACCCAGTAAACCGCAGCTTTGAGCACTATGTTTTTCAGGCTATTCGCCAAAACGAAAAAGTTGAAGCCGAAGTACCAATTCGCCTCGATGGTGACATACCTGCTGAGCGCGCTGGGCTTATGGTCTTGCGCCAACTTGACCATGTAGAAGTAGAAGCATTGCCCAAGAATTTACCCAACGAACTTGTCGCAGATGCCACAAAGCTTGTCGAACTACATGATAAAATTACCGTCGAAGATCTTCAAGTTCCAGAAGGAGTTACTATATTGAGCGAAGCCGATCACCCTATAGCCATGGTGGTTGAAACAAAAGCTCAAATTTCTGAAGAAGAAACTGCAGAAGGCGAAGGTGCTGAAGAAACTGCAGAAGGCGAAGGTGCTGAAGCTACAGAGGGCGGAGAAAGTGCAACCAAAACAGAAGCTGACAAGCCAGACCAATAACCTTCAGACCTAAAACACACTAGTCTTCTATAAACCCACCTGACTGATGGGCCCATAGCTTGGCATAAACACCTTTGTTTTTTAAAAGCTCCTTGTGTGTGCCTTGTTCGGCTACTTTGCCATCTTCTAAAACTACAATTCTGTCCATACGCTGAATGGTACTTAAGCGGTGGGCAATCACAATCGCTGTTCTTCCTTCCATCAGCTTCCAAAGAGCTGATTGAATAAGTTTTTCCGAATCAGAATCCAGTGCGCTAGTGGCTTCGTCTAGGACCAGAATTGGTGCATCTTTAAGCATTGCTCTGGCTATAGCGATACGCTGGCGCTGACCACCAGAAAGTTTTATACCTCGTTCGCCAACCAGAGTATCATAACCACTGGGCAGCTGGTTTATAAAGCCGTCGGCATGAGCCAGTTTCGCGGCCTTTATTATCTGGGCTTTTTTCGCATCGGGTTTGCCATAGCTAATATTTTCAGACAAACTGCGGTGAAACAGCAGCGGCTCCTGCGGTACATAAGCAATAGCCCGGCGCAAGTCGTCCTGAGCAACCTTTGCTATGTTTTGCCCGTCAATTAAAATTTCGCCGCTATCAACATCCATGAAGCGCAGGATTAGCTTGGTCAGAGTAGTTTTGCCGCCACCTGAATGACCGACTAGGCCAATTTTTTCTCCTGCGGCAATTTGCAGGTTAAAGTCTTTAAATAATTTCTGGCTCTTCAAACCATCGTCATCATCGTGGTCGAAATAGACTCTGTTAAATTCAACTACTCCGTTTACAAAACGAGCTTTTTCCGGTTGCTGAGGGTCGACTACTGCTGGCGTTAACGCCAGCTTTTCTATCATTTCATAGGCATCGCCGATTGCTCTGTTATAGTTGCGAAGACTATTATTACTAAAGCCGAACAGCTGGTCGGCAATGGTAGCGGTGTAGCTAAAAATCAAAAACACGCTGGCTATATCGGCATTAAATACCATAACACTAACTACTGCCATAAGTAGCGCAAGTCCACCCATTAAGCGGCTTAGGCCACCTAGGTAGTTCATTTGTCGTTTGTGTGCTGAAGATAGTCGCCACAGTGAGTTTTGCGTTTCGGTGGTGGCTCTATCAAACCTTTGTCGCTCGTAATCACCACGGGCGAAGCTTTTAACCGCGATAACATTGGTAATAGAGTCAGCCAGATAGCCAGTTTGGCGGCTTTCGGCGGCGGCCATATTAGCACCGTGCTCTCTGACAGGGCGCGACACCTTAAAAGCTGTCAGTATAAATATTATAGACACCACCAACAACACCAAGGCGTATAAGGGTGTTCTAAAGCCTAAAATTATCGTTACGATTACAATGCCAGCAAGCAGAGGGAAGACATTAAAAATTGTTGTGTCGGCAGTTCTTATGTAACTGCCCAACAGTTTGTTGGTCTGTGACACTAGCGAGCCGGTAAAGTTATTAGCATGAAAATCGGTGCTTTGTCTTAGCATCTTATCTAGTATCTGCGTAGCTATATCTTTCTGAATTCGCCCCTCAAGCTGCCAAGCAAAAACATCTACTAAACGCCAAAGAAGTAGCCCCGCTAACAAAAGCAGTAAATAAATCGTTAACTCCCAGCCAAAGCTGGCCAACAAGTTGTGCGGCTGAAAATCGTGTTTACTCAAACGGCTAAGCACATCAGCTAAAACCAGATTGGGCAGATAGCTATTCACCAAAACCGTAATTGGCAATATAGAGGCAATACCCAACCAATATTTCGGATAGGGGTGAATCTTCTGCCAGTAATAGTTAAAAACCTTGAGGGCTTTTGTACGATTTTCCATATACCGCTCTCCTAATAGCGGTGAATCAAACTAAATTAATTGGGCTTTGTTTTAAGAGGTTCGGGTAAGAAGCCGTTTATTTAGCTGAACATTTAGCTTGAACATTGTCTTGGCTCCTTTCTCCCTGTTAGTTAGTTAAGTTAAAGCATTATAACACCTGAGCTAATCTGATGACAATTTATTTATAAGCCGCTAAACTGGTAGGAGATTATGCAGAAGATTCTTTTATTTTATAAATTTGTGCCAATTGAAGATACCGAAACAGTAATGTGCTGGCAAAAGGCGCTCTGCGAGAAGCTTGAACTTAAAGGTCGGGTGCTTATAAGTAAGCATGGAATAAACGGCACACTTGGTGGTGAACTATCTAGCCTAAAACTTTATACCCGGGCCATGAAAGCACATAGCCTGTTCGGGGGAATTACCTGGAAATGGAGTGACGGTTCGGCATCAGACTTTCCACGACTATCAGTAAAGGTACGAAAAGAGATTGTAACCTTTGGTGTGCCAGCAGAGGTAGAAGTCGACTTGCAAGGCATAGTTGGTGGCGGCTTGCGCCTGAAGCCAAAACAAGTTCACGAGCTTTTAAAAAAGCGTGGCAACGAAGTTGTTTTTATGGATGGCCGTAATGCTTACGAGGCTTCAATAGGTAAGTTCAAAAACGCCGTAGTCCCAAATACCCAAACGACCAGAGACTTTGTAAAGGAGCTGGAAAAACCAGCATTGAAAAAATTAAAAAACAGACCGATTGTAACCTACTGCACGGGCGGAATTCGATGCGAAATTCTCACTTGCCTTATGAAAAACCGTGGTTTCAGCGAAGTCTATCAATTAGACGGTGGGATTGTTAAATACGGCGAAGAATTCAAGGACTCAGGGCTATGGGAAGGTAAGCTCTATGTTTTTGACAGGCGAATGAGCGTAGGCTTTTCAGAAAATGCCAAGGATATAGGCAAGTGTAGTTTGTGCGGCAACAAAACTAGTAACTTTGAAAATTGCGCCGATAGTTCATGCAACGCACTGATCCTTGCCTGTGACAAGTGTGCCTTACGAACCGGCACGCACTGTTCTCGCCACCAAGCCCCTGTGACCGTTTAGGCTATTATGAACAAGCGTCTCCAGGAAAAGCTAAAAACCTTACCTTCGGCCCCGGGTGTGTACTTTCACAAAAACTCAGCGGGCGAAATAATTTACATCGGAAAGGCTGCTCGCCTCAGTAGTCGCGTTCGTCAATATTTTCAAAAAAGTCGCAGCTACGATGCAAAAACTGAAAAATTGGTTGCCGAAATAGCCGATGTTGACTGGACAGAGCTAGAAAGTGAAGCTGATGCCCTGTTTTTGGAAGCCGAATTGGTGCGTCGCTATCTACCGCCCTACAATATTCTATTGCGCGATGATAAATCTCTTCAGTATGTAAGAATCAACTACCACAGCGACTATCCAACAGTCACAATTGTACGGCGCCCGCTAGATGATGGTGCGAAGTATTTTGGGCCGTACTTAAATGGTTACGGTCTTAAAAAAGCTCTCCGGCATTTGCGTCGAGCTTTTCCTTATGCGCTTAGTAGGCCAGTTGGCCAAAAACGTGCTAGTCTGCACTATCATCTAGGGCTAGATCCCGGCCTAGAGGAGGGCAGAACTAGCCTAGAAGATTATCGATCTAATTTACGCGGATTAATGCAATATCTGAAGGGCAACCGAGTAGCACTAGTTCGCCAGATCGAGCTAGATATGAAAGAGTTTGCTAAAAAGCAGGAATTCGAAAAAGCCGCGCAGGCCCGCAATCAACTCAATGCCCTAAAGTCTCTTAACCGTCAAATATTATTTGGTGACAGGGAGCTTCAAGATGCAAACAAAGACTTGGCCCTGGCTCAGCTTGGGAAAGTATTGGGTATTTCCGAGCCACTCAAAAAGATTGAAGGCTATGACATTAGTCATATGCAGGCAACTGACACAACGGCATCAATGGTGGTTTTTGCAAGCGGTGTGCCAGAAAAAACCGCCTACCGTAAATTCAAAATGCGACAACCAGGGAATGATGATTTTGCCCATATCTATGAAACACTCATGCGTCGTTTGAGCATTGCCAATATAAGAAAATGGTCCCTACCACAGCTCATTTTGATAGATGGTGGTAAGGGCCAACTAAATGCAGCTATTTCAGCGCGGGACTCAGCCGGGCACAGCCAGGTGCCTATGATCGGTCTAGCCAAAAGGGAGGAGGAAATTGTGGTTCACAGCCAAAAAAGCGGTGTTTTTTTAAACGAGGGTTATATCAAGACCTGTCAAGGCTCGGCAATTCATAGTGGAGACTTTATCGTAGTTAATTTACCTCTTAGCTCTCCTTCAATAAAATTACTCCAGCGTATTCGTGATGAGAGCCACCGGTTTGCCCGCAGCTACCATACATCTCTAAAGCGTAGTCGCCAAATGGTTAGTCAGCTTGACAGCCTGCCAGGTATTGGTACCCGCAGAAAGAAGAAACTTCTTAAAAACTTTGGCTCGATGAAGGGTGTTTTTGAAGCTACCCCAGAACAACTACAAACCGTTTTGGGTCAAAAAACAGGTCAGAAAGTCGCCAAAGCAATTTCTATCCTCGAGCAAAAGTAAAAAGTCGAGCCTCGAATGCTTCTTGCGGGTCTAATTGTACAACTGGTAAACTAGATGACAGTGTTATTGAACTTCAGGAGAATTTTTTAGCAAATGAGTATCTGGGATTACATAACAATAACTTCGGTAGTTATTGTGATAGTTTTAATTTTGGTCCAAACCAGAGGCGCTAGCCTAGGAGCGGGCTTAGGCGGAGCCGGCGAAGTAAACACAGTTCGACGAGGTTCTGACAAAACCTTGCACCAGCTAACAATTATTCTAGTATTTATTTTTGCAGCTAGCATATTAGTCGGACTGGTATCGAACTGATAGCTACGGTTTGTTAAGTGAAGAGACTAGGTTTTTCGGTTAGTGATGAAACAAAACAAAAAGTACTTCGGGTTATCCGGCGCCGTCAGCGAGATGCCCAAGGTTTGGGGCAACAAGCTGATGAGCAAATAGAAAAACTTCTAATTAGGCGATTTAATCGTCTGGTATCGGTAAGGCGATTCGTTTTTTTATGGGTTAGTCTTTTTGTATTGTTGTTCTTTTTCGGTGTAATCCAGTTTCGAAGCCTGAGCGCCTATTACCAAACACTTCAGCCGGCATCTGGTGGTGTTTTTTCTGAGGGGCTTGTTGGGACTTTTACCAACCCCAACCCGCTTTATGCAAGTGGCACCGCCAACGCCGCTGTTAGCCATATTATTTTTTCAGGCCTTTTCAAGTACGATACCAACAACAAACTTGAAGGTGATCTGGCCCAAACTGTAAAACCCGACACTACCGAGAAAAACTATTTGGTCAATCTCAAGCATAATGTCCTTTGGCATGATGGCCAGCCGTTTACTGCTGACGATGTTGTGTTTACCTATTCGATGATCCAGAACCCGCTAGCTCAGTCACCGCTTTATATGAGCTGGCAGGGAGTCGAAGTAACCAAAGTAGACAACTATACAGTTAATTTCAAGCTGCCCAGTCCTTTGAGCGCCTTTCCTCATTCGTTGACAAATGGGCTACTACCGGCGCACTTACTTAAAAACACTCCCCCTGAGCAGCTTAGAAGCTCGTCTTTTAATGCTAGTCCTGTTGGCACTGGCCCGTTTTCTTGGAAGTTTGTTGAGGCTACAGGCAGTTCTACTGATGATCGTCTTCAAAGAATTACAATGCAGCCATACGATAAGTACTGGGCTGGTCGACCAAAACTAGACGGATTCAATATTACAACCTTCACAGATGAAAGCAAATTGGTAAAAGCCTTCCATGACAAGCAGATAAACGCTATTAGCGGATTAGACTATCTACCAGAAGAGCTCTCCAGAGACAGTAACATAGAAACATACCGCACACCGCTGACTAGCGAAGTTTTGACATTCTTTAATAACTCTCGACCGATGCTGAATGAGGTTAATGTCAGAAAAGCTCTTATTAGTGGGGTAGATACTAAAGTTGCTGCCTCGCTTGCTGGCAGTACCGCCTTTTTAGCAAAGTCTCCCTTGCTGAATTTTCACTTGGGTTTTGATTCTAGTATAGAGCAACTTCCTTATAACCCTGGCTATGCCAATCAACTGCTTGATCAAGCTGGTTACATCCAAAACGAAGCAGGGCAAAGAAATAAAAATGGTCAGCCAATGCAATTTTTACTGAACTCTCAGGATAGTAAACAATACACAGCGGTATCTAAGTACTTACAAAAAAAATGGTCTGAACTGGGTATAAGTGTATCTGTGCGGTATTACAATAGCGTCGATCTTCAGACAGATGTAATAAATACCCACGACTATGACATGCTGTTATATGGAATAAGCCTGGGGGTCGACCCAGATGTTTATGCTTACTGGGACAGTTCGCAAGCCAACAGTGAATACAAGTCAACTGCTGCCGATCAAGCGTTAGAAGCCGGCCGTACTAGGCAAGATCCAGCTATTCGATCTGTTAAATACCGTTCGTTTTTAAATGCTTGGGTTCAGGATGCGCCAGCACTGGCTTTATATCAACCTACCTATCTATATATCTCGAGAGGACCGGTTTTTGGCTATGAACGCAGTGCGATGATTCGACCAAGTGATCGTTTTTACAATGTTAACAATTGGATGGTTCGTCAAGAGCGCCGAGACATCCAAAGCTCCTAGGGTATAGTAAAATGATAGATGTTTATTTTGCTAAAGGGCGAATGGCGGAATTGGTAGACGCGCTAGCTTCAGGAGCTAGTGAGAGCAATCTCGTGGAGGTTCAAGTCCTCTTTCGCCCACCACTAAATGGGAAAAAATTTTGAGTAAAGTCGCACATTATTTACAAGAACACCTTTTGGGTGAAGTAACAGCATCAGCAGAAGTCAGACGGCATTTCTCGACAGATACAAGTGTACTCCATCTAGCGCCGGCAATAGTAGTTTATCCTCGTAACGAAAACGATGTTCGAAAAACCGCCCGCTTTAGTTGGCAGCTGGCAGAAAGAGGAAAAGTAGTCCCTCTTACCGCTCGCGGTGGTGGTAGTGATACATCTGGGGCTGCTATTGGGAGCGGTATCTTACTGGCTTTTACAGCTCATATGAACCGAATAATATCGTTTGATCCGGTTAAGGAGAAATTAGTAGTTGAGCCTGGTGCGACTTTTGACAAGCTAGAACAAACCCTTTATACCCACGGACAATTTCTTCCGCCTTACCCTGGTTCACTTTTTTATGCTACCGTTGGCGGTGGTATCGCTAACAACTGTATCGGCGAGAAGACTGTTAAGTATGGAGCACTTCAAGACTATGTAACCCAACTGCGAGTTGTATTGGCAAATGGTGAGGTTATAGAAACCGGTCGTCTGAGTAAACGCGACCTTAATAAAAAACTTGGCCAAAGTAGTTTTGAGGGGGAAATTTATCGTGCGCTGGACGCCCTGCTAGAGGAAAACAGTGAGCTAGTTGAATCATCCAGAACAAAACTGAGGGGACGAATTGGTAGTGTTGGCTATAACATATTTGATATTAAGAATTCCAAAGGCTTTGACCTAACCCCATTGATAATTGGGTCACAGGGGAGCTTGGGGATTGTTACCGAGGCTAGCCTGAAAGTTGTCGAGCACAACCCCATAGTAAAATCAGCCATGATAAGCCTTTACGACTTAAACGAACTTACTGAACTATTACCAAAAATTGTCGAACTCAGACCTAGTATTTTCGACATGATAAACAGAGCGGCTATCGAACAAATTCGATCCATAAACCCCCACCAACTTGGTGACCTTCTAGAGGCGCCTAAGGCCGAGCTTCATCTATTTATTGAGTTCGACGACCAAAAGGATGCAACCCAAAAGAAGCAAATGAAAAAATTGGCTAAATTGGTTGCAAAAACTGGTGGAATTTTCCGTGGCGCATTCACGCCGGAAGATCAAGAGAAGCTCATAAAAGTACGCCAAAGCGTTGGCACTATAATTACACAGCCCCACGGTCAAAGCAAAGCTGTTCCTATAGCCGAGGATATATTTGTTCCGCCACCCCAACTGGTTACTTTCTTGACCAAAGCTACCGAACTTTATGCTGCTTGCGGACTATCAGCAGCTGCCTGGGGACATGCTGGTAATGGTGTAGTTAGAATGCAACCAGTCTTAGATCTTGGTCAGCTTGGCGATCGGCAAAAACTATTCAAACTCAGCGAAGCGATTTATAAATTGGCTATTGCTTTGGGCGGCAACATTAGCGCAGGTGCTGGAGACGGCCGAATACGAGCGCCTTACACTGCGTGGGTCTATGGAGCTGAACTACACAGCGTCATGATGAAAATCAAAAAAATATTTGACCCGCATGGCACTCTAAACCCTGGAGTCAAAACCGCCAGCTTGGCAGAAATAAAAGCCTTAATGCGTGGTGAGTACAATCTTGGCCATCACCACGAACATTTACCCCGCAGTTAGATAAACATTGAACTTACATCTGTGAAAGGCTATAATTACCGCTTGTTGCCGGGTGAGTGGTGAAACTGGTATACACGCAGCCTTGAGGTGGCTGTGCCGCAAGGCGTGGAGGTTCAAGTCCTCTCTCACCCACCACCAGCTTAAATCGTGACTCCGCCCTCCGTACTTATTTATATATAAGTACTTTCAGTCTCCGCACGCTTTTACGCTTTACAACTTTGCAAAAAATCGCAATGCAGTTTTTTGCAAAGTTGAGAGGAGTAACCTAGCACTAGGTAGAAGTTTTTGACATTTGAGTCAAAACGAACAAGTGCGAAAGTTGCGACGATGGGCGCTTAGCTCAGTTGGCTAGAGCATCTCGTTTACACCGAGAGGGTCGGGGGTTCGAGTCCCTCAGCGCCCACCACACAAAGAGTCCAGCATATTGCTGGGCTTTTTGTGTGGTTTAGTTCTGTGGGCTTGGTTCACCGACATGGACTCTCTTGGGAGTCCTTAGGTCGGGGGTTCGGTCATCAAGCCCGTCCTCTAGAAGTTAACTTCGAGGACAAGCATAGATGTGCGTGGTCCCTCAGCGCCCACCAGTTTTGGATCTTTCTATTTTTTAAACTCAAAAGATACTTATGAATCTTGTGCTGCTTTAGATTTATTTATTTAAAAAACCTACTCTTAATTAGCCAAAGGCAATTTTTCGGGCTACAATCAATGTATATAAGGAGGGTATATGGTGGTATTTTGGGTAGCCATTGTAGTTGCCATAATAATTATCGCTTTCGGTGTACGGCTTATAAACCAATACCAGCGGGGCGTAGTGTTTCGGTTGGGAAGAGTTCGCCCCAAAGTGAAAGAACCGGGGTTGCGGCTAATTATTCCGGTGGTCGACAGATTGGTCAAAATTGACCTACGAATTGTTACCTTGCCGGTAGACAGCCAAAAAATTATAACTAAAGACAATGTATCAATAGATGTGGCGGCCGTGGCCTATTACAACATCAACGATCCAACTAAATCGATAGTTGAAATTGCTAATGTACAAAACGCCACTTACCAGATAGCCCAAACCACGGTGCGTAATGTTGTCGGCCAAAGTAGTCTGGACGAAGTTTTAAGCCAGACCGCGACTATAAACGATAAAATTAAACAAATTTTAGATGTGGCAACAGCCCAGTGGGGCGTAATGGTAACCACCGTGGAACTAAAGGACATAAAACTGCCCGACAGCATGCAAAGGGCTATGGCTCGTCAGGCAGAAGCCGAGCGAGAAAAAAGGGCAAAAATCATTGCCGCAGAGGGCGAAAAACTGAGTGCCGCAGCCTTAGGCGAGGCCGCTGATATCATTGGTGCCCACCCTATAGCACTTCAACTACGCAACTTGCAAACCCTAACCGAAATCTCTAGCGAAAAAAACAGTACAGTCATCTTTCCTGCCCAATTTATGAGCACTGTAGAAGACATCAAAAACTTCCTAGCAAAAGAAAAATAGCCTAGAGAACTTGAAAAAACAGAGGTAGTTTCGTAAAATATTGCTTGTATCATGGCTCTGTAGCTCAGGCGGGTTGTTGCAGAGGCTTGATTAGCGTCAAGCCCGCGAGGCTTGACCTAAATAGCGAGCTGATAAAATTATTAATCAGCGAGCATTAGAGCCGTAGGCGATGAAAGCCAATGCTCGTTATAAAATGGCTCTGTAGCTCAGTTGGTAGAGCAGAGGCTTGAAGAGCCTTGTGTCCACAGTTCGAGTCTGTGCGGAGCCACCACAAAATCTATATAGCCAACGACTATTAAGATTTTGTGACGAGTCCAGACGCGAACAAGTTGCGAAGTAACAGTTCGGGCGCCAAGGAGGCTCACGCAGGAACTTGTTCCGAGTAAGCCGACAGCGTACGAGCAAAGCGAGTTGTCTGATCATCAAATTATGCGGGTGTAGCTCAGTTGTTTAGAGCGCTTCCTTGCCAAGGAAGAGGCCGTGAGTTAGAGTCTCATCACCCGCACCA
>CAYUXQ010000006.1:0-10789 GCA_964448925.1 uncultured Candidatus Saccharibacteria bacterium
TAAAGCAGAAAAACACTGGGCCTGCAGCGGCCAGAAATAATGGCATTAAGCACGCAAGAGGTGAGTATATTGCTTGCCTGGACGCCGATGATATGCTGGCGCCACTTTACTTAGAAAAAACCACCAAATTGCTTGATGAGGCACCCAATAATATAGGGTTTGTAAGCACTTGGCTAAAAGAGTTTGGCCTGCGAAGTGATGTTTGGAAGGCGGGTGATTTTGATGTTGCAAAAATGCTAATTACAAATACAGTGCATGCTGGCTCGCTTTTTAAAAAAAGCGCTTGGGAAAAAGTAGGTGGATATACGGAAAGAAGGGATTTGCAGGGTTATGAGGATTGGGATTTTTGGCTGAAGCTAATTGAGTTTGGTTATGGCTGGGAAACTATTCACGAAGTCCTATTTCTTTATCGTATAAGAGAAAACTCATTGCTTTCTATTGCCAAAGATAAAAGTACAGAAATGTACAAGATAATATATCAGCATCATAAAAGTCTCTTCTCCAAACATTTGAATGAATTTATTTTGGAGAACGCCAGAGATGTTCGACAACTGCACGAGGCAATAAAAAATAAAAACGAAGCCATTGAAGAACTACAAGAATCGCGCGATGAAGCCATTCGGTTGCGGGAAGAGGTTTTTAGCTTGCGAGACGAAATTAATTCTATGAAAAATTCTAGAGTACTTGGAAAAGTGATTAAAACAAGAGAGTTTGTTGGTTCTACTAGGAAGAAGGTTGCACCACGCAAAGCTGTACACGCAACACGGGTAAAAGTAGCTCCTTTTATCCCTGGTCCGTTGAGAAGGACAATAAAAACTCAAGCCAAAAAAGTTCTTCAGCGACAAGATAAAGCAAAGATCATAGTACAAAAAAACAATAAATGGAGCGGGAGTGTCCTTGTTAGCGTAGTAATTCCATATTACAATCGCGCGGACACAGTAGACGACACTGTTGCCTCGCTTGAATCGCAAACCTTCACAAACTTTGAAACAATCATTGTTAATGACGGTTCGACAGAACCTGAGAGCATTAAGAAGCTTGAAGAAATAAAAAAATCTAAATTTAAAGCCGCAATCATTAATCAGGAAAATGCCGGTGTTGCCGCTGCGCGTAATAATGGTGTCGGCCAGGCTAGTGGGAAATACATTATTTGCCTAGACTCTGACGATGTACTGGAACCTACCTATATCGAGAAGGCAACAACCGTTCTTGAAACTAATCCTGACGCATCAGTGGCGACAAGCTATATGAATATGTTTGGGGTGATTAACAAAGAATACGAGCATGTTGGTTATGACCCGGAACAGATAATCCGCAATAACATGGTAATAACAGCCGCTGAATATAAGAAAGAAGCGTGGGAAGCATCAGGCGGCTATAAGTCTGGCATTGGCTATGAAGACTGGGAATTCTGGGTTAACCTGAGCGAAAAGGGTTATTGGGCCAAATTAATTCCAGAAACACTATTTAGGTATAGGACTTCGATGCAGTCCAGGTATGTGGAGGATAAAGATGTTCACTGGAAAAATATGAAAAGTATCCAGAGGTTGCATCCTCAATACAAACGCAATATCCAAAGGCTAAAGGCTAAAAGACAAGCCGTCAAAAATGTGTATGACCCCCAAACAGCACTAGTAAATTTAGACAATGGCAAACTTTATAAGCAATTCGGCAATCCTAAGCCAAATGTTCTTATTATTGTCCCGTGGCTGACTTTTGGCGGTGCTGAAACCCTTATTCTAAACTTCACCAAAGAAATTAAAGATGACTTTAATTTATCTTTTATCTCCGGCCTAGAATCAAAGCACGAGTGGGAATATAAGTTTAAGGAGATTACTGACCGCATTTATCACATGTCAAATTTGTTTGGTGAAACCGACAAGTACTTGGAATTTATTTCAAACTACATAAAAACCAGGAAAATAGATGCAATGCATATAATTCATACTGACTACGCATTTCCAATGCTCCCAGAACTTAAGCACAGACACCCTGAGCTAAGGGTGATAGTCACGCTGTTTAATGATAGGGCGGCCCATTTTGCAGAATCATTAAAAGTTAGCGGATATATAGACGAGTTTAGTAGCGACAATAAGTCGGTTTATGACCACTATTGTCGAGAGCTTGGTGATGCTGCCAGCGTAAGAATAATTCCCAATGCTATAGATTCAAACGAAGTTTATAATCCACTTTTGTATGATAGGCAAAAAGAAAGAGAGGCGCTAGGAATCGGTAGAAAGGAACTAGCAGTATTTTTTATTGGTAGAATTTCCGAAGAAAAGAAGCCCGATGTTTTTCTCGATGTGGCGGAGAAAATATGCAAAAAGCATAGAGACATAAAGTTTTTTGTTATCGGCAATGGTCCTATGATGCCAGAGGTCAGTAGACAGATGGAGTTGATTAATGAACCAAACATCCAGTATTTAGACTATAAGTCAGAAGTCGCAAGCTATTTAGCAGCAGCCGACATATTTGTTTTACCTTCATCAATAGAAGGTTTTCCGTTATCGATTTTAGAGGCAATGGCTATGAAGGTAGCTGTAATTGCATCCGATGTTGGCGCAGTATCTGAAGTGATACGCTCGGGGAGTGATGGGTTTGTGGTTGCTCCTTCGTCAGCTGCTGAAATAGCAGAGGCTATTGAGAAGCTCAAGTCAAACTCAAAACTCTTAGAAAAAATTAAACGCAGCGCCAGGCTTAGTGTCGAAAGTAAGTATTCCAATACTATCCTTGGAGCAAATTACCGAAAGCTATACAGAGACTCGCTTAAATGAGAGTACTGGTTATTGCCGCGGATGGATTTATAGGCCGTAGTGTTGAGAGCGTTTTTTCTACTGGTCACAATGTATATGGTAGTAGCCGCGTAAAAGGAGCTGTAGGTAGAATTTACCTAGACTTGGCAGACCCTTCTTCGATAATTCAGGCGTTAAAAGAAACTGAACCTCAGGTTATTATTAACTGCGCTGGTGTAGTTGAGAACACTAAAGCAGCCAGTGCAAATGTAACCTTTACCTCTAATTTGCTGGAGTCAATAGCTGAAGTAGGCCATAAGCCAAAAAGAGTTGTTATTTGTGGTTCGGCTGCCGAGTACGGACTAGTCGACAAAAAAAATATCCCGGTAACGGAGAACACTCCTTTAAATGCAACTTCAGAGTATGACCTTAGTAAGTTAAGCGAAGCTAAAGTAGCCTGAAAGTACAAAAAGTCTAATAGGCTGCCTGTAGTAATTGCTCGCATCTTTAATCCTGTTGGCGCTGGTATGCCGTCTAGACTATTGTTGCCAAATTTGATAAAGCAAATAAAAGAGTTTAAGGCTGGGGCAAGGCGGGCAATCGAGGTGAGCAGACTGGACACCATGAGAGACTATATAGACATTAGAGATGTAGCCAGTGCGTTAAAAGCCCTTTCAGTAGATAGTAACCTCGAGCATGATATATATAATGTGGGGTCGGGCAGGAGTACTTCTACAAAACAACTGCTAAAGGTAATTTCAGATAATTTCGGATTTAAGAAAATACCAAAAGTTGTAGAAACTTCTTCCGCCCCTGAAGGCTTGGTAGCTATTCGGGCAGATATTAGCCGTATAAGGAAAGACACGGGTTGGGCACCCACATACACAGTGAAAGAAAGCCTAGAAAAGATTTTTCATGACTCAAGATAATGCTCAAATAAAAATAATTATTGTTGGCGCCGGAAAAGCCGGAGAATTATTACTAGACAATATAAAAAAGGACAAAAACTCTCCGTTCGATGTTGTGGGTTTTGTTGATGACAGCAAGAAGAAGATTGGCACATTTGTTGGAGGAGTTAAGGTCTTGGGCACTGTCAAGAGTCTTAGCCTACTAGTCAAAGAAATGCAGGTGCAGGAAGTGCTTATTGCCATACCTTCAGAAAGGGGTAAGGTTGTTAGAGATATAGTTAATAGCACAGTCGGTAACCGCCTAACTTATAAGATTCTTCCCAGGCTCCCCGAAGTTTTGATGCAGGACTTTAGCGATAATTACCTAAAATATATACGGAAAGTACAGGCAGAAGACTTACTGGGAGGCGAGATTCTTAAGTCTGACCAGGAAGGAATTACTAAGTTTTCTAACAATCAAACAATACTAATCACCGGCGCAGCAGGTTCGATTGGTTCCGAGCTAGCAAGGCAGTTAGTGGCACATAATGCCAAAAGAATTATTTTGTATGACTGGTGGGAAAACGGTATGTTTGAGCTTGGCAATAATTTAAAAGCAATAAAGTCTAAATCGAGGCTTGAGTTTGTAATTGGCGATATAAAAGATAGAAAAAAACTCGACCTGATTATGCGCACAGTTAAGCCAACAACCGTGTTTCACGCGGCAGCTTATAAGCATGTGCCATTAATGGAACAAAACGCCTATGAGGCAGTAAAGAATAATATCTTGGGGACAAAAAATATTGCCGAGCTATCACTTAAAAATGGCGTGCAGAGATTTATTTTAGTTTCTAGCGATAAGGCCGTTAACCCAACTAATATTATGGGTGCAACTAAAAGAGCTGCAGAGAAAATAGTACACATATTATCTGAAGGTCAAACGACTACAACCTTTTGTGCTGTTCGTTTTGGTAATGTAATAAATAGTAACGGCAGCGTTATTCCTGTTTTTGAGCGGCAGATAGAAAAGGGTGGCCCAGTTACTGTTACGCATAAGGAAGTTACAAGATTTTTTATGACTATTCCAGAAGCAGTACATTTGATTCTTCAGTCTTGGGTGATGGGCAAAAACAATGACTTGTTTGTACTAGATATGGGCGAAAGTATTAAAATATATGAACTTGCCAAGCTTCTGATTGCACTGGAGGGCTACGAACCCGAAAAGGACATAAAGATAGATGTTATTGGTCTTCGTCCGGGCGAAAAACTTTTTGAGGAAATCTTAGTGAAAGAGGAAGAAACAAAATCCACAACTGTCAGTAAAATATTCAGAACCAAAAATTATATGAGTTTTGACAAACTAGGCTTTTTAAAAAAGCTGGATAGATTAATTACTGATATGGAAGAGGATGGCCTTGATGCAAAGGCTATAAAGCCCGTGCTCCGATTAATGGTATCTACTTACCGTCCTGCAAAACACTAAAAGAAATCTATGTTGCTGTTCGGGCAACTATAAAAACACCCACGACAATTACAAGTATGCCCAGCCAGCGCATTAATGATACATTCTCTCCGATTATAAAAATAGCTAGTATTGGAGTCACTACATAAGTTAGCGCTAAGATAGGTTGCACAAAACTTAGGTCAAGTTTTGTGAGTAAATACGCCCAAGCAACAGCAGAAAGAAAGTACAAGAATATACCTATTAGTACTTGGTAACTAGTAAAAAGTTTAATTAAAAAATCGAACAACTGCTCCAGGGAACTAATTTCCGGTTGGCCAATCTTAGTTGCCCCTAACTTAAGTAGCACTCCGCCAATAGCGCTACCCATTATTCCAAAAAAGAAAACTAGCGGTACCATAGGTGCTTTTCTACCCTAAAACTCTGTTCCAAATAATTGTCATTTGTCTGAGCATTTCGTGGTACCAGGCTGTTCTGCTGGGCGTGAGGTAAACGACAAAGTATATGAAAAAGCATATTACTATAAGGATACACAGAATTGCCTCAGCAATGTTAATTTTAATTCGTTTGATATATTTCATACATATTGTCTTTATATATACTTTTCAGCCGTCCATCGGCCCATCTTTGCTCTTTACTGCCGGTGGTAGCAAAGACATAGTCGACTCGTTGGTCGTGGAGTTTTTTTAGCCAATCTTCTCGGTTATTCGATTTGATAAAAATTACCTTGTTGGAGAAGTCAGGTTTCCATAGAGGGTAGATAAAGAATGGCCGAGAGGTATAGGCAACAATGTCACCCGATTTTAGTCTGTTTTCAATAAATACAAATGCATTACCAGGGACGACAGAATAAACCGGTCCCCGCACCTGCCTGTGCGTAAAACTATTAAACTGATCCGCAACTGTGCCAGGGGTGTAGTTGCAAAGTACAAAGTTTGTCCCAACTACGAATAGTGCAAGTGCAATGGTTAGCCCTTTGACTAGCCTAGCCCCGAACTTGCTGATATAAGTCAGTACATACGCCAGGCTAACTATACCAAGACCGCTAATGAACATCGTATATCGTGTGTAGAAGTTGTTTGGATATATCAGGAATAGTAGAAAGAAAAGACTAGTTATTGATAGAAAAAGAAGATTCCGTTTTCGAATAGCTATATATAATGCAGTAACTAAGGCCGGCATCAAAATTATGAACCAAATTGGTCCGAGTCCAGTGTAGTTACCGTCATAATTATAAAGACAGCCAAACCAATCTTTCTGCTCAGTCCAGACATACCAAATGCGCTCTAAGCTAGAATGAGGTAGTATTGTTTGGGTAAGGGCGTCAGTACTAAATTGTTGGAATGTCTTACCCTGGAAGAGAGTAAGTCCGCCGAATTTGTAGCCGAATGGGTAAAGTGGGGTGCCATAAAGGATCCAGTTCTTTATATACCAATATAGCCCAAAAGTAGTAGGCAGGGCTATGAGTAGCAAAGACGGAATATATTTTTTTACCTTCTTACCGTAATTAAGGTACAGGTTCCACAGAAGAGGTAGACAGAGCACCAATACAACCAGAAGCCCAGTTGATTTTGTGGCAATCAAAAGAGAAAAGATCGTACCCAAAAGAACAAGGTCCAACTTACTTAACTTCTCCCTTATCACTACTGCTAAACCGGCGAAGAACAAGCTACATAGCATTACATCGACATAGGTTGTTTTTAGCTGATTAAGGACGATCGGCAAGAACAGAAATAGGAGTGCTGCAAAGCGTGCGTGTTTTTTATCTGCTCCAATTGCGAGAGCAATACTATATAGCGCATAGATACCCAGAAATAAGAAAGGGACTTGTGCTAGGTCAGTAAACATATCTCGGTGTGTGATAATTGCCGACCACATCTGGATGAACTCACCGCCCTTTGGATAGCCGCTCAACCATGGTAGGCTCGTTGAGGTGTCAAAAAAATTGTGATTTTGAACTACATTAGCTACGAAGGTTAAATGGTAAGAGTTGCCGTCGTAATCTAGGGCTGGAAAGATGACTCCCAGAAAGATAATCCAGAAAAGTATAACCCCGCCAATGCAGGTGAGAACAAAGAAAAATTTGTCTTCGAGGAGTGTTGCTTGAACTTGCTTTGGGAGGTGTTTTAATTCGATGAAATACTTAGTAAGAGTTTTTCTACCCCACTTTTTTTGCACCAAGTATATAACGATGCATGCAACAATTGAGTTAAAAATGAACAAAGCAAAGCTATAAAGAAGCGAGAATATACCTAATAATATTTCCGCCAAAATGACTTGACTGATAAAGAACAGATATGTGCTTAAAAACCGAAGCCAGCCCTTTCTGCCCAGTGCATACGAGAGTAAATCCGATGCCAACAGCATCAACAGGCTAAGGACTATACAAAGCAAAAGTAGTATCAAATTTTTTCCTTCTGGGGTGTCATGTCACGGGACAAGTTACAATACCATGTAGTACATTTGAATCAGCACAGACTTAAGAGCAATCAGGTATTAGCTACACATCGCAACTAAATAGGAGTATAGCAAATGGTTACAAAGATAGAGAGTCGCAACAGAGTACTAATGGTCTTATATTATTATGATCCATATGTAAGTGGTCTCTCGATTTGTGCAAAGCGAGTCGCAGAAGCGTTGGTAAAAAAAGGGTACGAAGTCACGGTGCTGACATCGAGGTTTGACAGGAGCCTGCCAAAGGAAGAGAAAGTTAACGGAGTCAAGGTTGTTCGAAGGCCGGTTTTGTTTCGAGCGAGTAAAGGCGTGATAATGCCAAGTTTCTGGCTTGATATCATTCTTCACTCGAGGAATAGTGACTATGTAAACCCTCACCTGCCATTGGTAGAATCTGGTCTTTCAAGTCTTTTTATCCCAAAAAAGAAGATAGTTACAACTTATCAATGTGACATTTTTCTGGGAAATGGCTTAATAAGCAGAGCTATCAGCAGAGTCTCGATGGGTCTAATGCGAATTCAACTTATCCGGTCGCGAGTTATTGTTCCTTCCACATTGGATTACTTTAAACATAGTAAGATGCGAGCCTACATAGGCAAGGCGGTGCCAATAAACCCGCCAGTTATGTCAAAAGACTTCAGGTATGCTGATCCTTCCTTGTTGCTCCATCAACTAAAGTTAAATAAGGACCAAGTAATAATTGGCTTTGTGGGGCGTGTTGTTTATGAAAAAGGTATCAGTTATCTTCTCGAGGCTATCCCCCATCTTCAAAAGAAGCTAACAAACTTTAGGATTCTTATTGCAGGAGATTATGAAAATATAGCTGGTGGCAGCATCAAACAACAGCTCGACGACTATACCGCTCGATACCCCGATATTATTGTGTTTACTGGCTATCTATCAGCTATAGATCTAAATCGATTTTACTCAGCAATCGATGTTCTTGTGCTGCCCAGTATCGACCCTTTAGAGGCTTATGGTATGGTTCAGATCGAGGCTATGCTCTGCGGGTCGCCAGTAGTGGCTTCTAATTTGCCCGGGGTAAGAGAAATAGTTAAAAGATGTAGCTATGGTGAGATATCAAAGCTTAAAGATTCTCGTGATATCGCAAATAAGATACTGAAGATCCTTGATAATCCTACAAAGTATAAACCTAATCGCAATAAAGTTATTCAAAACTTCGATTCAGACAAATCTGTGCGCGCTTATGTTGATGTAATGCCGGCTAGTTAGGTCTTTATGTACAATAGTTTTGATACAATAGACGATGAAATTAAGAGGGAAGGACCGCCTGTGTCAGACTATGAATCCGAATACTATGAGAGCAATGAGCAATCCGATGACAGGCCAGCATTAAAATTTTATTACAGGGTATTCAAAAGAGAGCTTGGTAATCAGGGCAAAAGGAGCACAGTCCTTGAGTATGGTTGCGGTGTTGGTCATCTGACGAAAAGGTTATGCCAGGACTTTGATATTCATGCGGTAGACATTTCTGACTATGCCTTAGCGCGAGTTAAAAAAATCGCACCTAAAGCAATGACCGCAAATTCGATAAAGAAAATCAAAGATGGTAGTGTGGATGGGATTATTGCGCTGCATGTACTAGAGCACATAAAGGACCCAAGCGTGACTTTGGAGCAGTTTAACAAGAAATTAAAAAAAGGCGGTCTTTTAGTATATGTTGTGCCCAACCCAGGTGGATATGGCTACAAACTTAAGAGGGACAAGTGGTTTGGGTATTCAGACAATACTCATGTATCGATGTTCGGACAGGATAAATGGATAAGGCTTACAAAAAAAGGATTCATAATCAAAAAAGTGCGCGGAGATGGTATGTGGGATGTGCCATACCTACCGGTTGTACCAGTTATTCTACAAAAGTTGATTTTTTTTCCTCCAGCAGCCATCCAGTACTGGTTAGGTAGGCTTTTTTTACCCACAAAGCTAGGGGAGTGTCTAATTGTTGTTGCTAGAAAAAAGTAGTTATAGATACCAGCAGTATTTTGGGCAAAGGGACTCGTGAAGACAAGCTATAAGCCATATATTCGGGTTATGCGCCCTAAGCATTACCTGAAGAATATATTGATTTTCTTGCCTCTGGTCTTTAGCGGTAATCTTTTCGTTCAAGAGTATTTTATTAAGTCAATATACTCTTTCTTGGCATTTTCTATGTTGGCATCGGCAGTCTACATATTTAATGACATCAAAGATAAAGACTATGATATCCACCATCCAAAAAAAAGGACGAGACCAATAGCAGCTGGCACTATTCCTCGACAATCAGCACTAATTCTTTCCATACTATTGTTGGTCGTCGTAATTTTTTTTCAATCTTTAGCTGGTTTTACACTTGAAAGCGTCGGACTGCTCCTTCTTTATATGCTCATAAATCTAGGATACAGTTTTGGCTTGAAAAACATCCCCATTATCGATGTAACTATTTTGTCTCTCGGCTTTGTAATCAGGGTTCTTTATGGTGGCTCGTCGGTCGGGATAGATGTTTCAAAATGGATGTATCTCGCAATTTTGGCCTTTTCTTTTTATCTGGCACTTGGCAAGCGACGCAACGAACTACAGTCTATCGGTACGAAAACCAGAAAAGTCAATAAACACTACAATCAAGGTTTTCTGGATAAGAATATGTATGTTTGTCTCGGCCTTACTATTGTTTACTATTCTTTATGGGCTGTAGACCCTGTGCAACAACACAAATATTTGTATTGGACCATTCCTTTAGTGATTATGATTGTAATGTCCTACAGTTTGAGCGTTGAGGACGAAAAATCAGACGGAGACCCAATAAGTGTAGTGTTAAACAACAAACCGCTTATGGCGCTCATCGGGCTTTATAGCATGTTGGTTATAGGGCTAATATATATCTAATATGATTCAGTCAAAGGCGCCAACTAAAGCCAGAATCCATTTGTTTGATTTTGATCATACAATTTATAAAGGCGATGCCTCACTAGACTTCTATTTTTTTTGCTTGGGGAAAAACCCCGCAATTATTCTCTATCTACCTTATCAGCTCTGGCACGGGCTAGGATTTTTGCTGAGCTTAGAAAGCAGAACCATATTCAAAAGCAGATTCTTCGCCTACTTGCAGCGGACAAAGGCTACAAAACAATTTGTTGAAGAGTTCTGGGAGCGTAAGTACAGCAAAATACAACCTTGGTATTTTGCACACCGTAGCACCAGAGATGTTATCATATCCGCCTCTCCAGAGTTTTTACTAGAGCCGGTAGCGCTTCGAC
>CAYUXQ010000006.1:10799-12660 GCA_964448925.1 uncultured Candidatus Saccharibacteria bacterium
GCATATATAAGCTAATAGCTACCCGTATGTCACCTGCGACGGGCGTTATTTCCGGGGAGAATTGCTATGGTGCAGAGAAAGTAAATAGGCTCAAAAGTGAACTAGGCAGTAATATAGTGGTAGCGAAGGCCTACTCTGATAGTTTAAAAGATCTGCCGATCTTAGAGATGGCTAAAGAGGCTTATTTTGTTAAGGGAGGTAGAGTGACTAAGCTGTCTGTGAAGTAATAGTCCAAAATACACACCGGCCCTATTGCATGTTTATTGTTTTTGGATCACCGACAGTAATATAGTTGCCTTGGATGAATGCGGATGTCCAAACAGTATATGGACCGGGCTTATTAAAGTTAATAGCTCCGCTAAGCGTAATGGAATCTCCTGGATCAGTTTTTGCAGCTAGTACACCTGGGCCCTGCCAAGCCGTATCATAATTGTATACACCCATGTAGCGAGCTGGTAGTCCGAGTGCGCTGAATCTAATTGGATAAGGCTCGAGGTTCTTAACTGTTGCAGTTACATTAACCGACTGATTAATTAAGGGCTGAACCCCTGAGTTTATGGTTAACGGTACGATGGCAAGTAGCGCAGGCTTGTGCGGAACGAGCATGAACCCCCAGTTGTTAAAATGGATATACCTTCCCTGGTAATTGATAGCAACCCAAGAAAAGTATGCCCTTAGCTCCGATATATTAGCAGAGAAGGTGGTAAAGCTTTTCTCCTCCTTTGCATCAAAACTAAGTGGCCCTTGCCACCCAAAGTCTTTATTTGCGCCAGAGTAAGGGTTACCGTATCTTCCAACTACGCCAACAGCATTAAGCGTCATCGGTACTCCTGAGTTGTTCTTTAGCTTGAACTTCAGGTAAACATCCTGACCAAGAGCGGGTGTTGCTACGGGTGTTTCGGTATAAGTTAATTGAAAATTAGGAATAGGTGTAGAGGCGTTAATATTTAGTGTCGATGAATAAGTTACATATTGGCTACCAAATGCACCGGAAACCCAGGCAGTGTATGAACCTGGCTTATCCACCAAAACATTTCCAGTCAGTACCTTTGTGCTGCCTGGGTTCAATGTTACTGATGGTACCCAACCGGTATCATAACTATAGCGAGACAGGTATCTTACTGGAACGCCTAGTGCATCAAGTGTTACTGGCTGGTCTTCATTATTTTTTAGAGTCGCGGTCAGCGTAGTGGTTTGCCCAGCTACTGGGCTAGATAGGCTTGAATCTAAGGGAGTAATAAGGGTCAGATTGGGGGTATGTGAGTTAGCTACTAATCCCCAGTTGTTGTAGTGGGTGTAGCTGCCCTGGGCTTGAATTGAAGGCCACATATAAAGTGTTCCCAAATCTTTAACAACAGAGGTAAATGTAAATTGTTGAGGTACGCCGGGCTCTAGGACTATAGGTCCTTGCCACCCAAGGTCTCTGTTAGTGCCAGAGAGGCTCCCAAGTCTGCCAACAATTCCCACCGCATCAATTGAGATATCTTCTGAAAAGGTATTGGTTAGTGATATTGTGTATGAGATTGTTTGTCCAAGAGCTGGTGTAGCGTCTGGTTGAGATATGTTTGTCATGGTGATAATTCCTGCTAGGGATGTCGTAGGGCCAAACCACGATTCATATAGACTGACAAAGTTTTGGTTACCGTGAAAATGGGGAGTGTACCAATATAGTGCAGCTGTGCCACCAGTATCCATGTGGGTGGTTTGACCATCAATATTCATTAAGCCATCAAAGGCAGCTCCAGAATCAGTGGAGCATCTTTTGTAGAAGCCTTGTGTCATCGGCCCGCCGTAGCAGGTGGATGGGTCATCAGAATTGTTCCAGCCGGGCTTGAAGATGTACCGGTATAAAAAAGCATGA
>CAYUXQ010000006.1:12670-30741 GCA_964448925.1 uncultured Candidatus Saccharibacteria bacterium
TTGCCCAGCCGGTATTTCCCTTGGAGCGTTGTTCACCGAATTTGAGCAGCCAGGCTGCACGAATTACCTGCTGTGAAAACCCAGCTTTAACCGCTGTATTAACACAGGTGGAGCCGGTGACTGTTCGTTCAGTACCGCTTCGTCTGTACAGGCTAACTCCGCTCCAATTGTAAACCGTGCCACCGTCTGGGCAACCATAGCCAGCAGCTGCGGCGTACTTATGTTCGTCGCCGTTGTTGCAGTAGCCACTAAAGTTGTTCCGCCCCGTTACTAAGCTCTGTTCCTTTTCAAGTGTTACAAGTAGCACCTTGGGGTTAATCTCATATACTTGTGAAGCTGTAGCTATCACCTGACCAGCGGTACCAAAGCCGCCGTAGGTAAAACCACCGATTGGCATATAGCCTGCCGGTACTCTGGCCTCAAATCCGCTGTTGGGGCTGATACAGCTGCTGGAAAAGCCATTCAACCAAGTGTCGATCTGAGCGGCATTCATAGAAGTGTAGCTGTCCATTACACTATCATCTATTAGCCTGCTGGCTACAAAAGCTGCATTCCCCTTGCCGGGGTATAAATATAGGCAACCTGCCAAAAGAACAAGAGTTAAACAAAGCAGCCTGGCGAGTTTTTTCATGGTTGTACCTGAAGGTTTTGGCTGTCTTGTGTACTTTTGGTACTGCCATTTAAGGTTGCGGTGGCGGTAACTGTCCATGTGCCCTCACTGAGGCCGGCTGACTTAATATCCCATTCCCAAAAAACTGCTCCGTTAGTGTTTGCTTCTCTAGCTTCAAGTTTTTTAACAGTTGACCCCATAGTGAAAGTTATAAAGCAGGTTGCTCCGGGGGTAGTGTTACAAACAGAGGATTCACTATACATCTCTTTGCTGCCACTAAGAGAAGGGTTATGGTTGCTTACAAACTGTCCGTTTGGTGTAATCAGCGCTGTCGCGCCACTAGACTGTGATTCTTTTTGCGATGACGGTTGGGGCTGTGGAGTGTTTGAAGATGATTTGCTACTAGGTGTTGGTTGGCTAACCTGGGCAGTTGGGGCCGGAGAGGGCTTTGCAGGGATAGTTTGAGTTTTAGTTGCAGAGCTGCTAGTAAGCAAGGTATAGGCGCCTCCGCCCAAAATCAGCAGTGCCACTGCTCCGGCAGCGAGCCAGTAATAGCTAACAGATGGCAGGATTGATTTTTTTGATTTGAGCATATATTTATTTTATCGCACTGCTTGTAGCTACTAGTCTAATCTGTTGTGAAGTCTATGTCAATCTGTAAAATATTGCCTCGTTTGTTATTATTATGGGATGCTGAGTCCATTACGGGGTCGACTTCAGATTTTGAGCGGTCGTTCTCATCCTGATATGGCAAAGAAAATATCTTCTAGCCTAAAAATTCGACTTTGTCAGGCTGAAATTGCTAATTTCTCTAACGGAGAGATAAGTGCGCGAGTCTTAGATTCAGTTCGCGGCGATGACGTTTTTGTCATTCAGTCGCATAATGGTGATGTCAATGGTTCTATACTTGAACAAGCGATACTTATTGATACTGCCAAAAGAGCATCCGCAAAGTCTATAACAGCAGTCTGCCCTTTTTTTGCTTACGCGAGACAGGATCGAAAAGCCCTTGGTCGTGAACCGATTTCTGCTAGACTCTTAATCGATATTCTAGTTAGCGCTGGGGCAGACAGCATAATGAGCGTAGACCTGCATACTGGACAGATACAAGGGTTTATGGATGGGCCTTTTGAACACCTAACTGCTCGACCGATTATTACTAAGTATTTATCAAAAAACTTCTCTGCGCGCGATCTAGTAATAGTTTCCCCCGATGCCGGAAGAGTAAAAAGCGCTGAAATATATAGTAATTCTCTGGGTTGTGAAATTGCAATCGTTCATAAGCATCGTCGTCTAAAGAGCAAGGGGGGCCCAGAAGCGCGGGAGCTCATCGGGAATGTCAAAGGGAAAGTATGCATTTTGGCTGATGATATGATTGACACGGCAGGCACCCTGTGCGCCGCCGCTGGCTTATTGAGCCAAAAAGGTGCTAAAGAAATCCATGCTGTTGCGACCCATGGGATATTTTCAGGCTCTGCGAAAAAGCGCCTTCAGCAGTCAAAAGTTCTCAAGGTCGTAGTTACAAACACCTTGCCGCAACACGACGATATAGGAGGGCAGCTTGTAGTTTTAGATATTTCAACTACGATAGCTTCAGCAATCAAAGAAGTGTATACCGGTGGCTCAGTTTCATCATTATTCCCTGGGGGTAATCAGTTCTAGCCCCATCGCAAAAGGAAGCCAGACCACGAATGGTATCATAGGCTTGATGAGTAGCCATAAAAGAACAAAAGTCCGAAAAGCTGTGATTGCAGCTGCGGGTTTTGGGACCCGGTTTTTACCTCAGACTAAGGCAATGCCCAAAGAAATGTTGCCGTTAGTAGACAAGCCGATAATCCAATACATAGTTGAAGAGTTAGTTGGCGCTGGTGTTGAGGACATAATTATTGTAACGGGTTACCACAAGCGTAGTATCGAAGATCACTTCGACAACTTGAGTACCGATTTGGAATCAAATCTAAAACTAAACGGTAAGGTAGAGTTGCTAAAAAAAACAAAAAAAATATCGGACCTTGCTAACTTTGTCTATATACGCCAAAAAGGACCATATGGTAACGCTACCCCAATTATTAGCGCCGAGCATATTATTGGTAATGAACCTTTTATTTACGCATTCGCCGATGATTTTGTTTCTGCCACTCCGAGTCGTTTTAGGCAACTAGTTGAAATTTATGAGAAATATGGCGGCAACATTCTAACCTGCGTGAAAGCGCATAGTGAGGCAGACTATAAGAAGTATGGATTTATTAGCGGTAAGGAAATCAACAACAATTTAGTCGAACTAGACAAAATTGTAGAGAAGCCAGGGAGTGCAGCAGCTGCGCCGTCGGATTTGGCCAGTGTTAGCGGCTATATATTCGAACCTATTATATTTGAGTATCTCGACCGGGCACTTAAAGAGCGTAGTGGGGCTGGTGAATTCATTTTTCAACCATCTCTACAAAAGATGGCAGAAGATGGCCACAGTGTGTATGGATATGAAATAATGAATGGAAGATTTTATGATACAGGCGATAAACTGGAGTATTTGAAAGCAGTGGTTGATTTTGCGCTGCTACATGATGATTTAAATAATCAATTTCTGAAATTTTTGAAGAGCAGAGTATAAAATGACTAAAAGCTGGGGTGCTCCTATTATTTCGTTCGAGGAGTTTGTAAGCCTTCGGCCAAAACTAGGCAAGATTGTAGCCACTAGCGGCGGGTTTGATCCAATTCACCCAGGGCATATTAGTTGCATTATTGAGAGTAAAAAATACGGCGATACTCTAGTAGTTATAGTAAATGGCGATCACTTTCTGACAGCCAAGAAAGGCAGGCCTTTTCAAAACCTAGAAACCCGTAGCCTAATAGTCAGTGGGGTTAAAGGTGTAGACTATGTAGTCCCGTTCGAAATAAAAAACGATCAAACAGTAGCCAAGGCTCTTGAGGCTGTTAAACCGGATGTCTTTACCAAAGGCGGCGACAGGGTAGCGCTAAGTAGCTTGCCTAAAGCAGAACAAGTAGCCATAAGTAAACATAAAATAAAGATTATATTTGGAGTTGGTGAAGACAAAAAATGGTCGAGTAGTTGGTTTTTGAGAGAATGGGATGAGGCGAATGGAAAACTCTAGCTTAAGATTTTATCAAATCCGTCACTTCCTTAATTAAGCAGTCAAGTGTTTTTTGCGATCGAGATTCAGCATTCAGTCTAAAAAGTGGCTCTGTGTTGCTTGGCCTTGCACTAAGCCGCCAACTAGCTGATTCAACTACCAGCCCGTCCGTGTGATCAACTTTGCCAAGTTTTCCATACTTAGCCTCAAGTAGCTCTATCGACGCTTTTGCGTCTTTAACCAGGAAATTAATTTCTCCAGAAACTTTGTAACGACCCATCAAAGGCTTAACTAATTCCTCCAAAGTCTTGCCAGTTTTGGAAATCATTTCCAGAATCATCAAAAGGGGAATAATGCCGTTATCTGCGTAGAATGTATCTTTAAAGTAATAATGTCCGCTGGATTCACCTGCAAACGGCGCGTTAACTTTCCTCATTAAGGCTTTCACGAAAGTATGTCCGGTGCGACTTGCCACAGGTTGGCCACCTGAGGCTTTAACCGCATCGTCAATAACCCAGGCTGTTGTGAGGTCGTGTACAATGGGTGCTCCAGGGTATTTTTTTAGAAACTCAGGTGCCAAAAGGGCAATAATGTAACAACTAGGTATAAATTCACCACTACCAGTAAAAAAGAAAACTCTGTCGGCGTCCGCATCCCAAGCTACTCCAAAGTCTGGTCTGGTTTTTTTTATAAGCGCGATTGTCTCATCTCGGTTTTCGGGCAATAATGGGTTTGGTGGCCCTTTTGGAAAATTACCGTCCTCCTCCCAATTTAGCCGTTCCAACTTAAGATTTAGTTTGTCCGCCAGAATATCTACTCCACGACCAACAGCTCCAAAGTTTGCATTAACCACCAGATTAATTTTTTTTGAGGCAGATAACTTAGCTATACTAAAGATATTCTGGGTGTAATCAAGCAGAATATTCTTTCCTGTGACAGAGCCTTGCGCAGCAACAGAAAATTTTTTGTTTGACTCTGCCCATTTGCATATAGCTAGTAAAGTTTCGCTGGTAATAGGTGCGCCATTTTTTTCTGCAAATTTAAGTCCGTTGTATTCACCAGGATTGTGTGAAGCTGTTACAGAAATACCACCATCTAAGTCGTACTTACCGACTGCAAAGTAAAGTTGATCTGTGGTTATGATACCGACATCAACTACATCCACGCCAGATTTCAATAGTGCCGATATAAGTTCTTTCTTTAGGCTTTTGCCAGAACTACGCACATCCTGGCCAACTGCCACCTTTTTAGGCTGAACTACAGCAGCATATGCTTCGCCAATTCGATAGACGATTGTTTCGTTAATCTCCGAAGAGTAGATTCCCCTTACATCGTATGCCTTGAAAATTTTTGAAAACATACTTGCAGCCTCTACTCCACTGTTACTGATTTTGCCAGGTTTCGTGGCCTGTCAACATTTCTTCCAAGCGCAATTGCTACATGGTAGGCAAAAAGCTGCATTGCAATAGCTGAAAGAATTGGTTGTGTCTGTTCTAAAGTCTTGGGTATATATATAACATCGTCTGCAACACTCTCAGCTTCCTTATTGCCCTCAGTAGCTATTGCCAGGATTGGCCCACTACGGGCTTTGATTTCCTGTAAATTGGAATAAGTCTTTTCGCTTAGTCTGTCTTTTGTGGCAATTGCCAAAGTAGCAAAATGTTTATCAATCATCGCTAATGGGCCATGCTTCATCTCCCCAGCGGCATTTCCTTCGGCGTGGATATAGCTAATCTCTTTTAATTTTAGTGCACCTTCAAGTGCGCAGGGAAAAGCATAGCCACGCCCAATATAAAGAAAATCTTTAAAGTCGCAGTATTTTTTTGCTAAAGTATTTATTTCTTCAGACTGCTTTAATATCGTTTCTGCTTTTGAAGGCAAGGCTTCAATCTCGGTTAATATTTTCTTAAAGTGAGGAGTGTGAGATTTACCTAGATGGAGTGCTATTAATGTCAGTACTGTAACCTGGGCTATGAAAGCTTTGGTTGAGGCAACTGCTTGCTCGGGCCCGGCGTGGCAATAAACTCCCGCGTCGGTCATTCTGGCGATAGTAGAGCCAACAGCATTTACTACTCCAAGCCTCAGCATCCCATATCCATCAACTTTCTTGAGTGCAGCTATAGTATCTGCAGTTTCACCCGATTGGCTAATTGCCAGGATTGCCGTGCTTCTAGAAAGAGGCTCTTCACGGTATTTGAACTCTGATGCTAATTGAACCTCTACCGGTATTCCAGCCAACTCTTCTATTAAATACTCTCCAACAAGCCCGGCATAATATGAAGTTCCACAGGCAACAATAATTATCCTGTCAATAAATCTTAGCTGTTCTACTACATCATCAAGCCCTCCTAACTTAATTGTTGAAGTTTCAGGACGCACCCGACCAAGTGTTGCTGATCGGATTGTTTGTGGTGCTTCAAAAATTTCCTTGATCATAAAGTTTGGATAATCGCCTAGTTGAGCCTGAGTGAAGTCAAACTCTAACCTCTCCGCTTGTTTTTTGACAAGCTTAGACTGCTTAAAGTTTTTAATTTTGTAGTTGCCCTTTGAGACTGTCAGCATTTCATAATCGTCTATATATACAATATCCTTGGTATGCTCCATAACTGCCGTTGGGTCGGAGGCCAAAATGTATTCATTACTGCCGATGCCTAGTATCAAGGGGCTCGACAACCTAGCTGCATAAACTTTGTCAGGCTCTTTTGAGTACAGTGCAGCGATCGCGTAAGCACCACGAAGCTCCTGCAGAGTTTTTTCAAAGGCTTCTTCGAAGCTCTTGGATCGCTTTATGTTGCAATCTATTAGCATAGGTATAACTTCGGTGTCGGTCTCGGTGTAAAACTTATATCCTTTTTTCTCCAAAAAGTTTCTTACTTGAACAAAGTTTTCGATTATGCCGTTATGTACTACGCAAATAGATTTATCATTATTGAAGTGGGGGTGAGCATTGGTAATTGTGGGCGAGCCGTGTGTCGCCCAGCGAGTGTGCCCGATAGCGATTGTTGAGGTTGAGTATGGTAGTTCGTCTTCGAGTGCTTCCACTCTACCAACTTGCTTAACAACTTCGCATTTATCATTTTCAAAAAATGCAACACCGGCAGAATCATAGCCACGGTATTCTAAAGACTTTAAGCCATTGATCACTGGCCCTAGTGCTTGTTTATTTCCGATATATCCAACAATTCCGCACATTATTCCTCCACTAGCTTAATATTTTTTAGTCCAACCACTTCGTTGACTCGGTTACGAAAAACATCGGTAGAAAAATGTAACGCTTGGTCTCTAACTTCGGAGTGGATAAATTTTTGGTGCTTGAATTTTTGAAGAGCTTCTGACAGCGATGCAACCGTTTGTCGCTTAAAGGTCAATCCTGTATTGCTGTTTACATAGTCCAAGGCTCCACCCTGACCGAAGGCTATGACTGGTGTTCCTGCAGCCAGCGCCTCTACAGCGGCTACGCCAAAATCATCCTTACCGGGAAAAATAAATGCTTCGGCTGTTTGCAGATGAGTCTTGAGTTGCTCTCTTGAGATTTTGCCCAAAAACTCAACTGTTGGTCCGGCAATTTTTTTCAAATGACTGTTGTCTGGTCCGTCGCCTGTTACTTTTAGCGGCAACCCGAGTTCTGTACAAGCGGCAACTGCTAAGTCAAACCTTTTGTAGGGAGTTTGACGGCCGGTTATTATAAAACCCTTGCGGGCTTTGGTATTTGGTAGATGGTATTTGGTAGAGGGGGTTGAAAAGTATTCTACATCGACTGGAGGGTGAATAACTGTAGAGTTACGCTTGTAATATTTGTTGATCTCCGCCTTTGTGTAGAACGAGTTAGCTATTATGATGTCGGGCCGCTGAGCGGCACGATAATCCCAGCGCCGCATTGGGCCAACAAGTATTTTTAGTCCGAGTCTTGCCAGTGGGTCGAAAAAACCAAAACCTGGACTTCGCATATATTGGTTATACCGACTCCAATAATAGTGAGTTGGAGCATGAATATAAGCGACATGAAGCGGGTTCTTCATATCACGGTATTTGGTAGTTGGTAGTTGGTAGTTGGCGACTTTTTTAGCGCCAGGGACTGTTAACTGCTGACTGCTGACTAAAGATTGGCCTTTGCCAATCTTTATGAATTTGGCTTCGGCACCGGAGCTGGAAATAACCAAATCAAATTCTACTAAATCCAAACCCGAAAACCACCAGCCGCGCAGGAAAGGAATGAATTTTCTAAGCTTTGAGAATGGCCAATGTTGCAGATAGCCAGTTATGACTTTGCCATTTAGTTTTTTGCGCCATTCATCGGTAGCAAACGATGTGTATATAGGAGCGTCGGGGAACATTCTATGTAGTTCCAATACGACCAGTTCCGCACCGCCGCCAATTAGCCAATCGTGCACAATTGCAACCCGCAATCGTTTATTTGCCATTAGTCAAATTACCATTAGCTGAATTATTAGTCATTAAACAATAGCCGGTTATTAGCTGCCTTTTAAAGTTGAAACTATCTTCTGAAAAATTAGGTTTAGCTCAAGTGCTTCTTGTTGCAATCTAGACAGATCCGCTTGTGGCAACAATTCTTTCAGAACACGGAGCCAGTATCGTGTTTCAGCGACTTCTTTCTTAGCAATGTAAATCTTGTTTTTAAAGTCAGATTTGGAGCTTGAATTATTGGCCTCAGCATAATTTGCTCCAATGGAAGTCGATGATCGGATCAACTGATCAAATATCGGACGCAGTTCACGATTTGAGTTTTGCGAACACATTTTAACAACGCTAACGCTAAAATTAATTGTGCGCTGCTCAAGTTCCCTTAGACGAGTCTGATAAATGGTCATTGGTAAATAATTGTGAATTGATAAATGATAAATGTAAAATGGTAACCCTTTGGGTTACTTTGCGCCCTTGCCCTTCAGTACCACTTTGACCGTTTTGACCAAAATAGTCAGGTCCATCCAGAAGCTCCAGTTTTGCACATAGTAAATGTCTAGCTGTCGGCGTTCGTCAAAACTAATTTCGCGCCTGCCGGAAACTTGAGCCAGGCCAGTCAAACCAGACTTAACACTAAGTATGGCGTGACGCTTTTTGTGTAGGTTTAGTTCCTGCGGAATCAACGCTCGCGGCCCAACTAGGCTAATGTCGCCTTTAACAACATTGATTAACTGGGGCAATTCATCGAGGCTGGTTTTTCGTAAAAATGTTCCAAACGGTGTAACCCGTGGGTCGTCTTCTAGATAATCGCCGTTATTACGATACTGCTTTGCTAGCTCAGGTCTACCCATTTCTGTAAAAGCTTGTTCGGGGGTGGTGCCGTCGAATTTTTTGTATTGACTACGAAATTTAAAAACTTTGAACTCATGATTGAATCTGGTTAGTCTGGTTTGGCGAAAAAAGACTCCGCCGCTAGAGAAAATGTTGATTATGGCAATAACTAGCATAAAGGGTGAAGCAATAATCAAGAGTGGAATTGCAGCAACCAAGTCAAACAGACGTTTAATAATTCGACCCCAACCGAACAGTGCAGTCTGGTGCACGGCGATCACCGGTACTGAAGAGCGAAAAAGCTCAACATCTAACTTGCCCAAAAAGAGCTCACCGTTTCCTGGGATAAACCGATAGGCTATGTGGTTACTCTGAGCAAACTCTAGTATTTGGTTGTTGCGCTCAGCAGAAGAATAAAGCTGTGTTTGAACTATGCTATGAACTTGCGAAGGCCGAATGACTTCTATTGCTTTTTCGAAAGATGGGAAAGTTTTTAATCCTTCGAAACTTTTTAACCTCCCAGCTTGTTCTCCGGCTATTCCAACAATTCGATAGCCCGATTGTTTCCAGTCGCGCAGTGTCTGCGCTAGCTCTCTGGCGATAGTAGTATCACCGACTATAAGTAAATTTGTAATTCCGAGGCCAAAACCAAAAAGCTTTGTTCTAATCCAGCGAGCTAGATTGCGAAAAACTATTAGAAAGACAAAAGCTAGAGTAAAGCCGTAAATAGGCACCAGCCTGGCAGGAAAAATAGCGACATTAAATAAATATGCATAGCCGATAACAAAAAGCAGTCCTATGAACGAGCCCACAAAAAGCCGCCCGATTTCAGAAAACCGTTTTTCCTGGATATTGTTGCTATACATACCCATTAGAGCAAAAATAAGAATCCAAAAAGGCAAAAGAATTAAAAATATTTCTAAATAAGTAGATGCGTGTACTTGTTCACTTATTGGCCGATTACTAATGGATACGCGCAGAATGTACGCCACAACAAAAGCACTGACTAGCGCAACAAAATCTCCCAGAACTAAAAACAGACTATAAATTAATGAAGAATTACTCTTCATTCGCTGTAGCCTTTTTAATGTGCGATGGACAATGTGCAATGGACAATGAATGATCAATGTTCAATGAACAATGGGTAACAAATGGTAAATGGTAAATGGTAAATGGTAAATACCCGCAGGATTTCATCTATACTAGATTGTAACACTTATGAGCCCCTATAGAACTCCTGTCAAATTACAAACAATACTTGCAGCTTTAGTAACTGCAATTTTTGTTGTTTTACCGTTTCATGCTTTTTTCAGCGTTTGGCTGTCCAGCTTTTTTGGCCACTATATACTCTTTAGGCTCTGGAAGGAATTTATACTTGTTGTGTTGCTGGTAGGAGTATTTTATTTTCTACTTACGGATCAAAAATTGCGTTTGAGACTTTTTGGTTCTCTGCTTGCTAGGCTAATGGTGCTATATCTGTTGTTTCTTATACTTAAAACTGCCAGCGGTCTGCTGAGCAGTGAAGTATCTATAAAAGCAGCTGGGTATGGGCTTATAGTAGATAGCAGGCTTATTCTTTTTTTTCTTGTTTGTTTAGTGTTAGCGGCAAAGACTGATTTAAGTAAATTGAACATTCATAAATGGATACTAGCGCCAGCGGTTGTCGTGTCTGTTTTTGCACTTTTACAGTACTTTGTTTTGCCTTACAATTTTTTATCGCATTTTGGATATGGGACTAACACCATTTTGCCTTATCAGACTATTAACCATGACACTAATTACATTCGAGCAATTTCAACATTGCGAGGGGCCAACCCGCTAGGAGCTTATTTGGTCATGATTATTAGTATGACATTGCCTTTATTGGTTTTTGCAAAGAGAAAAATACAAAAACAATACTTAGCTATCGGGCTGGTGTTGTATGGGGCAGCGCTTGTTGTAAGTTTTTCTAGAAGTGCTTGGATTGGCGTAGTTATTTCTGTAATAACAATCCTCTTGGTCGGCATAAGAAATCAGCAAAAAATGAAAATTCTGTTTCTAGGTTTTGCGGTAGTTGCTGCTGTGGGTTTTGCTGGCTCTTATATCCTCAGAAACAATACGACTCTAGACAACGCTATTTTTCACACCAACGACAATTCAACAATTCAGAGAAGCTCTAACGAAGATCATGCTTCGGCGTTGGCTGCTGCTATCAAAGATGTTGTCTACCATCCTTTTGGAGAGGGAGTGGGCAGTGCCGGCCCGGCATCAGCCTACAATTCTCAGACTAAAATTGCTGAAAACTATTATTTACAACTAGCTCAGGAGACTGGCTGGTTAGGATTGTTGCTTTTCATGCTTGTTTACGCCGGTATTGGCCTGCAACTGTGGCGGCAAAAGGCTAACCCGACCTCGTTGGGACTATTCGGTGCGTTGGTTGGGCTTAGTTTTGTTGCTTTGCTATCCCATAATTGGACGGACGACACCCTAGCATATTTGTTTTTTGGGTTGAGCGGCATTGTACTTTCGCCTGCTATACTGAAGCTTAAGCAGGTTAAAACAAATGCCCCACAACACTATTAAGCGCCATAAATATATAGTCCAATTCGCCGAATACATTATCACCGGCGGTGCATATTTTTGGACTGGCTACGCGACATTTTTTGTTTTTTATTCGATTCTGCACTGGAGTCTGTGGTGGGCTACCATCACTAGTAATGTCATAGGTTGGACAGTCAACTATGTGCTACAAAGGTATTGGGTTTTTAAAAACCCAGCTCTTAAAGGTCACCTTGGGAAAGTAACCGGTAGATATATATTTATAACTCTGGTGGACTTTGTGATGAATTACTATATTCTTTACGGCCTAAGGCAAGTTGGTATTTCGCCTTATATTGGTCAATTTATTTCTTCGGGCTTTTTCACTGTATGGAACTATTTGTGGTACAGGTTTTGGGTGTTCCCAGAAAAAATGGCCAAACGCAAAACCAAGGTTACGGCAGCCAGAGTTGTGGCTCATCGTGCCCATGGCCACAAAGGTTATCATTCTATTAAATAGTCTCGCCGCGGCTGGCCAGGCCGTGGCCTGGAGCGCCACCTTCTACTGCTGTTGGGTATTCATGGTCAGTCTTAAGGGGTATTTCTCTGATAAACCAGCTGGCTATGAATGCACCTGAAACTATGATGCCTGAAATCAAAAAAACTTCGTTAATTGAGCTGGCCATTGCTGAACGGACTACCGGAGGGATGGTAGACGGGTTAAGGGACGCCAGCTGGCTAGACGAAATCGAGCCTCCAGTGTTGGTGTGAGTTGCTGCTAAGTGATAAGCTAGGCGGTTATTTAATATACTGCCCGCAATTGCAACGCCTATCGTCGCTCCGACACTCCTAAACATCTGAACTGATGATGTAACAACGCCTAGACGAGAATGGGGGAAGGCATTTTGGACAATCAAGTTAAAAACCGGCATACCAAACCCCAGACCGACACCGAGAAATATCATGTGTATAGCCAGTTGGGCGTCTGTGGTGTCGACCCCTAGCCGGCTGAGCCATAACAAGCCAGCAGTTATGGTACCGGTACCAAAAATAGCCATGGCTTTATAACGACCAGTACGCGACATTAGTTGGCCAGAAATAATACTGACCACCACAATGCTAAGTACCATTGGCATTAAAATTATTCCGGAGTTGGTAGCACTCCGGCCTAGTACATCTTGAGCAAACAACGGAATATATAAAATGGCGCCAAACATAGCCAGACCAATAAGAAAAACAATCAACATAGACAAGCTAAAGATTGAGCTTTTAAAAAGTTCTAGTGGCAATATTGGGTCTTTAGCATGTTTTAGCTCAACTACTGCAAAAGAAGCCAAACTAATAGTCGCGAACGCAAAAATACTGATAACTTGCGGGGAGGCCCAGGCGTACTGCGCACCGCCCCAGACAAAGCCTAACAACAACCCTGTTAGTCCGCCCGAGAGCAAAGCTGCCCCCCAATAGTCAATCCGTTGGCGGATTTTTGAAGTATCGATATGGGGCATGAAGGTGCTGATCATGAAAAAGGCTATAATGCCTACCGGTACATTAATGTAAAAATTCCACCTCCAACTGGCATGGTCGGTCAAATAGCCGCCAAGCAAAGGACCTACCACCGAAGACAAGCCAAAAACTGCCCCGATAATCCCCTGCCAGCGGCCTCTTTCTTTGGGCGAAAATAGGTCACCGATAACTGTAAAAGACATGCTCATAAGCATGCCGGCGCCTACGCCTTGATAAGCTCGAAAAATAATTAATTCCATCATGTTTTGCGACAAGCCACTAAGGGCGGAACCAGTTACGAAAATAAATATTGACAGCAAAAAGAGCTTTTTGCGCCCGTAAATATCGGATAGCTTTCCACTTATGGGGACGGAAATAGTTGATGCTAACAAATAGGCGGTAACCACCCAGCTGAGTTCATTAAGCCCATGCAAGTCACCAACAATACGGGGCAGAGCGGTAGCGACTATTGTTTGGTCTAAGGATGCCAGTAGCATACCACTCATTACAGCTAGCATAATTAGCAATTTTTGGCGGATTGGTAGATTTATCATTTGTTAGCCTTTCTGTTTGCGGGACACTATAGTAACTAAATGGTCATTTTTCGGCACAGTACAGCCATTTGGTTTAACTCGTCGGCTGAAAGGGCGTCAAGCCGTGAGCGCAAACCGGCAAACTTCATTTTGTGCAACTTTTTTATAGCTTTGTTCCCGCCGGGGGCTAGAACAAGATGAACAACACGCCTGTCAGAAGGGTCTGTGTGGCGAGAAATAAATCCTTTTTCGGTCAGTGGTGTAACAATCTGAGAAGCCGCGCTTTTGCTGATACCGAGATACTGTGAAATTTGTTTGATTTGAAGCTTTTTATGGAAGGAAAGCATAAACAGCATGCCTAACTGGGCATGTGTCAAACCAATTTTTTGCCAATGCGAGGGGCTTGTTGGGCGCTGACATTTGGCAAAATGCTCGACTATTTCCTGGATTAACGCTGTTCGGTTCATAAATAATATTAGTTAAGTTACTTAAATATTAAGCTACTAAACTATTTTAGTCAAATGCATTTTAGTTTATATTGAATATATGGAAGATAAGCCGGTTATTCGGCCCACAAAGAAGCAAAATGAGCTGCTAAGGTTTATAGAAGCATTTTTAGCCGAACACGGCTACAGTCCGAGCTACCGCGAAATAATGGGTGGGCTAAACTACACCTCTGTTGCTACTGTCAGTCTGCATGTAAATAGCCTAATCAACCGCGGTCATTTGCGTAAACGCGACCGTTCGGCTCGGTCGCTAGAACTAGTAAACCCTACAATCGAATCAAATAAAGGGCTTAGCCCTAAGCAGTTAAAGACAACTGAGGAAAAGTGGCTGGTTGAAAAGGTGGAAAAGTTTTTTAGCGAAGTCGAAAAAGCCCCAGCTGTAGTGGAAAAAGAACTCGACCAGCTGTATGTGCTTATTGGGGCGCTTAAGGTCCTTGGGCTAGATGGTGCAGCCCAAAGTTTTATTGCCAGGCTTAGCGAGTTAAAAAAACGCCAGGATAGCAGCGAGTTTGTAGTTTAAAATCGTAAACGATAGCCCTTTTGGAACAGCTTGTAGTTAAGAAACAAAACCGCGACAGTAACTGCTGAAATTATTGCAAGACAAAGATAGGGTTTTACATCTGAATGACCAATAATACCGTAGCGAACGGTGTTTATCATATAAAAAATCGGGTTGAGATGAGTTAGGGTTTTGAAAGGTTCGGATAGCAGGTTGACTGAGTAAAAAATTCCGCCCAAGAAAATGAGCGGTTGAATTATGAAGGTTTGATAAAAGCTTAAGTTGTCGAAAGTTTCGGACCGAAGTCCAACAAGCACGCCAAGGGCTCCGAAAAATAACCCGCAAACAAGCAGGCTAGAAACGAGCAGCCACGGATGGGCCACTGGAATGTCTATTAGTAGTGCTGCGGTACCGAAAGTAAGAGCGGCAATTATAGTTCCTCTAATAAGACCACCAAGAGTGAATGCCCACATAAGAGAGCCGTTATTTACTGGCGAAGATAGCTGGTCGTCGATTGCCCGTTGGAGTTTTTGTTGCAAAAGCGAAGAGCTGTTGTTGGAGAATGCGTTCATAGCCATAGCCATTAAAAGCAGCCCGGGGATAATGAATACCGTATAACTTACCCCATCAATATTCTGAATCCGACTGCCTAGCGCTGCGCCAAAAATACTGATGTATAAGTAGGTTTCTAGCAGAGGGCCTAGAATAGTCTGCCTTTTGATAGACCAAAATCGGTAGACTTCTCGTCTTAATACAGTCCAAAAACCCATGTATTTCAGAAGCATCTACTTTTCCCAGCTTTCGCGGGTTAGTTCTTCTCTGCCTACGACAGATAAATACACATCTTCCAAGGTTTTCTTTTTGAATTTCTTGCGGAGTTCTGCCGGGGTCCCTTGGTCTACAATTTTTCCGTTATTTATAAGTGCAATGTGGTCGCATAGTTCTTCGGCCTCTTCTATGTAATGGGTAGTCAATAAAATAGAGGTTCCGTTTTTATTTTCTTGCTTCATGTATCTCCACAGCTCTAACCTAAGTTCTACATCTACACCGGCGGTTGGTTCGTCTAGAATTAGCAGTTTTGGTTGATGCATTAATGCCCTAGCCAGCACCAGCCGTCTTTTCATACCGCCGGATAGTTGGCGAGTATTAGTTTTTCTTTTTTCTTCCAGAGAAAAATCTCGAAGCAGCTTAGTTATTCGCTTTGTTCGTTCTGCTTTGGGCATACCATAGTATCCGCCATGAAAGTCCAGGGTTTCCTCGACTGTTAAAAACCAGTCCAGGTTTGTTTCTTGCGGAGCTAGCCCACAGTACTGCCGAGCCTGTTGGTAGTCTTTTACTACATCGCTGCCGAATACACTGGCCGAACCACTGGTAGGCACAGCTAAACCCATGGTGGAGTGGATAAGCGTGGATTTACCGGCGCCGTTCGGCCCTAGCAAACCGAAAAACTGGCCTGGTCCGACAGACAGATTTACACCACGCAATGCTTGAGTGCCCGAAGCGTATTTTTTCTTTAAGTTTTTTACCTCTAAGGCTGCTAATTCGTTTTTTGCCATATACTTGCACCAGTTTATCAGTAAATTGGTATAATCAAAACATGTCTACCAGAAAAAAAGATACACGGACTTATAGCGACAGGAGAGAATATCTCAAAAAAGCAGTTTCTAGGAGACGCCGGTATCTAAAACTTAAGGCAGTCGAGTGCTGTGGGGGAAAGTGTCAAGTATGTGGCTACAACAAGCACCCAGCTGTACTAGAGTTTCACCATATCGACCCCAAGACGAAGTCATTTGGAATAAGCTCAGGTGGGTTTTCAAGGTCCTGGACTAGCATTGAGGAGGAAGTACAAAAATGCATTCTAGTTTGCGCCAATTGCCACAGAGAAATTCAGCTAGGACTTCTTGACTTTTTGTAAAAGCGCATAAGCGTTTGACGAAGCAACAAGCCTACCTCTATAATCAACCTGTTCTTTGACAATATTCCGGGGTAGCTCAGCGGTAGAGCGGGTGGCTGTAAAATGCAGCCCATGTAGGAGTGATCCCATGGTGAAAACAGGGTGAATTGCGGGAAGCCTAAGTTAGGGTTAATATGGTAATCCGCAGCCAATCCGAAGAGGGCTATGGTTCTTCGGCAGGTTCAGAGACTAGAAAGTGAGTCCCAACAATAAACTTTCAGATAAGCGCCCTGCATCCGTCTTAGATGGATGATGAGATAGTCCATTTCGCTATGAAAGTAGCGTGTTAAATGTAACCACTAGGTCGGAGGTTCGAATCCTCTCCCCGGAGCCATGAGGCTGGAAGATTACCTTCAGATATTCGCCCAGCCTCATTGTTTTTGAGGATTCGAACCGATAGGCATGGTATGCCAGGCGGCATATCATGTTTTCCTTGCTTGGCCGCCTCCGCATTTTCTGAAAGAAAATGTTTGCGAGGCGCAGAATAACTCGAATCCTCTCCCCGGAGCCATGGGTTTGGAAAACCATCTGTTTAATTGAAATAAGCATAAGCGTGTAGACAAAGGCATATTGTTGTGATTTACTCATAAAATATGAATTACAAAAATCAAAAAGGGTTCACTCATATTTTATTAGTAATTATTTGCGCCGTAGTATTGGGCGGTGTGATATTTTTTGCCTATACCAAAGTAAGTTCTAATAAAAATAACCATAGTAGCAACCAATTAGCAAATAACGCCTCTGGCAGCGAGAGTCATGGCGCTGAAAATGCCTCTAATACTCCTACCATAAAAAACCTGCCCATTAACATCGACAAATACAATCCCTCTACCGGTATGGCGGGTGATATGAAGTTCACCAAATGGGCATCAATGAAAACTGGTGGATTAGAAGCGATATTTTTAGAGTACGGTAATAAAATAAAAGCGAGTAGCGCCAGAGAGAGCAGACTAAATCCCCAACCGACCTTTGTTGCACCACTTGGGACAAAAGTACATTCAATTGTTGATGGCACAGTCTATGATGTGCCGAAGCTATACAGTAACGACTACAGCATTATGGTTCAGGGCAAAGACCAATCCGTAATCTTTGAAACAGAACATGTTATAAACCCTTTGGTCAAAAAAGGCGATAAGGTAAAAGCCGGCCAAGTAATCGCCGAGGTAAGTAATTACGACAGCCACAACCTAGATGGCCTAGGATTAGTTGAAATGGGCGTTCTTTTGCCGGGTAATCCGCCCAAGCACGCCTGTACATTTAGTTATCTTGACCCTTCTGTTAAAGACGATATTTCGGCTAAGATAACCCAGCTTCAGAATGACTGGGAGAGTTATATGGGCGACCAAAATATATACGATCAAGCCAGCCAGCCGATTCCTGGGTGTACCACTCTTGATGAGGTAGAGGGCTAACCAACGCAAAAGAAAGCTTCTCCAAAAATAAGACATTTTCATAAGTAATTTCCCGTGTCTTAATTTGTTCCACTCCACCCCCGTTAGGTGGTGCACGACCTGTATGGAGAGCCAAGAGTACGCATTTTACAGATAATCCATTAAGCATTCACGCTATTGGATTCTTTTGTTTCAGGCACAAAATTCAAGTTTCTG
>CAYUXQ010000007.1:0-284 GCA_964448925.1 uncultured Candidatus Saccharibacteria bacterium
ACCTCACCAACAACCTAATCGTACGCAGGCCACTCCCAAAGCGCATTGCTGCTTTGATCCAAAGATAATATGCGGTATTAATCCGCCTTTCGGCGGGCTATCCCTCACTTCGGGGTATGTTCCTACGCGTTACTCTGCCGTCCGCCGCTCGCCGACATTCCTCACTGAAGCTCCGAATATAGTGATCAGTAGCCAGTTCACAGTATCCAGTTATAAAAACTGAGTACTGAATACTATCTACTGACAACTGTTCCGAACCACAGTGAGAAACTCGTTGCCGCTCG
>CAYUXQ010000007.1:294-3244 GCA_964448925.1 uncultured Candidatus Saccharibacteria bacterium
AAGCATGCGCTTCTATCACCTATCCAGTTTTAGCAGTCGTTTCCAACTGTTATCCTCGGCTTTAAGGCAGGTTACCCACGTGTTACTCACCCGTTCGCCACTAAAGTATTGCTACTTCCGTTCGACTTGCATGTATTAGGCACGCCGCCAGCGTTTATCCTGAGCCAGGATCAAACTCTTCAAAAAAGTTCCATGCTTATGCACCGCGTTGACCTGCCATCCAGCAAAGCTGGCCGCACCGTCAACCCTTCTGGCGAATCATTTTGTCAGTAACACTCTGTCGCTCATTCACCGTACTTCCGTACGGCTCACTCGCTCCTCGCTACTTCCTTTTGATTCACTCAGATGCAAAACCATGGTGATCTGGTATTTAAACTCAGACAAACATCGGTTTTTAAAATATAAAACCGACAAAACTGACGTTTTTTACCTCCAATCCGCCAAAGGCGAAAAGAAGGCTGATTTGCACTACTCAAGTTTTCAATGTGCATTTTAGGGCCTAGTCCCCACCCATCCTGGGTGAAGTGTTCCTGATTTCCTATGTCTCAAAAAATGGAGACATCATAAAAGCAAGACACCCTAAAAGCTAAAACAATGATAACTGATAAGCATATTCCCTGTCAACAGTCTGAACAATGGTCAAATCGCTTATGCATTTTTTACAACGCGCACTGCCAATTTACAGGTTATGGTTTTGGGTTTTCTAGCTCACCGATACTGTCAGTAGAATTTGCAATGTAAACGATGTGTTCGCTAAAAATTAGCTTGTTTTCAAATGCCTGGATAAGCTCTCTCACACTCGGCATAGTGCTGTCTGGCAAGATGTTCGTGTTGGCGAAAAATGTGTTTTCTCCATGAATAGTTTGTATCTGTGCCTCCAGAAGCAGAGCTACATAGTCAGAAATTACAAAATCTGACTGCTTGATAATAATATGCGAACTACCAAAATGGTTTAAGCTACCTACTTCCAGCTGTTCGCCGGCTTTCTCTTTAATTTCCCGCCTCGCAGCAGCTTCAACAGTTTCATCAAGGTGGATTTTTCCAGAAGGCAGATTGTACATACCCATAAAGGGTTGGCGAGTGCGGCGTATCAGCAATACCTTACCTTCCTGGTTGTGCAAAAAAATAACCGTGATTAGCTTGGGCTGTGAGCGGGTTTTTCTAAGTGTAGTGCTGTGGCGGTCGGCATAGGCCAGGCCACGGCCAGTAAGTTTGTAGTATATTCCGTCTTTGGCTACAAAGCCCTCTTTTTGCAGCCGCAGCAGATGATACTGGTACAAATTACTGTCTATATTGGTCGGCCGCATGTCGCGGTTGCGCAGCTTCTCGGCATGAATAAGTTTGTCAAGGATATGTGCTTGGATGAAATGCATTTGACATGATTTTAAGATAAGGAGTTATTGCTTGTCAATATAAATTGACTCAAAATTGCTTTTCTAGAATATTATTATATAAATTGATACTATTGCCCTGCCTGACCGCACAAAGTGGTCGGGAGCACACCACAACAAGGAGAGACGATGACGCAAGCCTGCAGTCAAACGCATCCCATCGCCGACCACATCCTGTCGGCAGATGGCAAAGAGCGCCAGGTGAGTTTCTACAAGCACACCTACATCATCTGCCCGGGGTGCTCACACCAAAACCGGTGGCACAAGAAAGCGCTCAACAACATCATGCTCATCTTGACAGGGATCGACTTCGCCTGTCAGCGTTGCGGCCACCAGATAAGTACCGAGGGGCTGGCGCTCAGAAAGACACCGCTCAGGCTGGAGGCCTACAACCTACTGCTCAGTAAGGGCTGGACTCCAAAAGTAACTCTCTTCTAACCATAGCCCCCGGGGTAAACCTCGGGGGCCCGACTCGGCGGAAAAGACCGCCCTGACGAGCTTACCCTTGGTAGGTAGGCGAAAGTCGGAAAACGCACCTTAACAGCTAGGAGAGGAGTGAGCCGCTTGAAAATCATCAAGCGAGGCGAAGCGCCAAAAGACCCAGAAGCCTCCTGCAAGCACTGCGGAACTGTCGTTAGTTACAGCTCCAAAGATGTTAAAACGGAGAGAGGAAAACTCATCGGAGAAACCGACAAGTTCCGTTACACCGAATCCACCTACCGGGTTTCCGATTATCTTAGTTGCCCCGTCTGCAGTGAAAATATAGTCCTCAAAACTTACACAGAAAGTTTTGAAACAGAAAACTGGTAGTCTCTCCTAGATTCATAGGTGTGCCAAAGCCCCCGGGGTAAAACCCGGGGGCACTTCACTTTTCGACACTTCTTAATAGCTTACGACTCAAACCCTTTTCAGAGGATGTTCTTCTGAAAGCTGAAACCACCCATCTTGTTTAGTCGAATACAAACGAGGCTAATTTACCGCTAGGTGAGTTGTGGGTACCAGCCTTACTCCGTAAATAATGCTTGTAGCTGGGCTAAGACTTCTCGCCTCTTGGCTGGAGTAACTTCGGCTGCTGTGCTAATTACTAGCGCACGACTAAGAGTAAAAAGCTTGGCTGGTCGCGCGTAGCTGGTTACTGGCAGGCTGCCACTTGCGAGGTCATTTTTACTGATAGTAATGCTTTTTACACTAGCAAGTTGCCGACTACTTATCTGGCAGACAATTAAATCTTCAAAGTCGGCCTCGGCCAAGATTAGTACTGGTCGAATTTTTTGGTTCTTGAGGTCTGAAAACGGAAACTTAAGTAGAATTACACTACCGACTGCAAGCTTTTCCACGCTTCATCCTCTTCTGCCCCCAGCCAGTCAGATAATGCAGCCTCAGAAGCTAGTGCTTCACCATTAACAACAGTGATCTTTTTAGCTCGTGTTATACGAATTTCACCTGGTTTTGCCTTAATTTCAACCTCTTTTTCAAGGCCGCTCTTAATAAGCAGCTCCTTGGGCAGGCGAAGACCTTTTGAATTTCCAACTTTTATAATTGAAGCTTTCATGGTAATT
>CAYUXQ010000007.1:3254-29799 GCA_964448925.1 uncultured Candidatus Saccharibacteria bacterium
GTAATTACAATTGTAATTACATTAATCATACTTGTCAAGCTGCGATACACTTTCAGAGGGCGTTCTTCTGAAACCTGGGCTTATTTTATTTCTTAGCAGGTTTGGTTGGTGGTTTTGGTTGTTTTTCTTCGGGCTGCTTTTCGGGTTCGTCCTCTTCGGCGTCTACAATCTCGTCTACCAGTGCCAGACTAGCGACGGAATCGCCGTCGTTAAGACGCATAATACGCACACCTTGAGTAGCCCGACCAAGGCTAGGGATATCTTTGACACGAAGGCGTATAGTCTGACCGCTGGCAGAAATAATAATTACTTCTTGATTAAGATTGGTTAATGCCGCTACACCCATCAGCTTACCGGTTTTGGTGTTTACTACGGCACTACGAATCCCCACACCTCCGCGTTTGTGAGCCGTAAACTGAGCTATTTTGGTACGTTTGCCATAGCCAAACTCAGAAATCACAAACATAGAGGTATCTTCTTCTACTATGTCCATACCTATAGCTTGGTCTCCTGTTCGCAAACGAATACCCCGCACTCCGCGGCTGGCCCGGCCCATCGGGCGGGCATCAGACTCGTGAAAGCGAATGGCTTGACCTTGGCTAGTAGAAATAACCACTTCGTTGTCGCCGGTAGTTACGCGGGTCCATTTGAGTTCATCGCCGTCGTCTAAGTTAATAGCAATCAGACCGGTTTGACGGACATTTTGGTATTGCTCAAATGGTGTTTTTTTAACCACACCGCGCACAGTACACATTAGCAAATGCCCCTTGGCTTCGGCACCTTTGCTGACATTGATTACGCTGCTAACCGTTTCTTCAGGCTGCAGTTGAAGCAAGTTTACAATGGCCACACCCTTAGCGTTTAGACCAACGGCTGGTACTTCGTATGTTTTTATGCGGAAAACCCGGCCTTTGTTGGTGAAGAACAGTAAAAAGTCGTGGGTTGAAGCGTTAACCATATGTTCGATTACATCATCTTCGCGAGTAGCCATGCCTCGCTTGCCTTTGCCGCCGCGGCCTTGGCGTTTGTAGTCGGCAATCGACGTGCGTTTAATGTAGTTTGCTAGTGTAAGCGTTACAACAACTTGCTCGTCTGGCACTAAGTCTTCGTCAGACATTTTGCCTAGTTCCGACGGCACTACTTTTGTTCGGCGGTCGTCGCCAAACAGCTTTTTCATTTCCAGTAGTTCGTCTTTAATTATTTTCAGAATCTTTTTCTCGTCGGCCAGAACGGCTTCTAGTTCTTTAATCAACTTCAGAAGTTCGGCTAGTTCGTCTTCGATTTCTTTGCGCTGCAGTCCAGTCAGGCGTCGTAGCTGCATAGCCAAAATGGCCTGGGCCTGAATTGAACTAAGTTTGAATTTTTTGACCAGGCCTGCTTCGGCCTCTTCTACAGTTTGGCTAGCTCGGATAGTCTTAATAACCTCGTCAATGTGGTCCAAGGCTATTTTTAGCCCTTCCAGAATATGGGCTCGTTCCTGGGCCTTGCGCAGTTCAAACTCAGTCCGCCGCCGTACCACCACTTGGCGGTGTTTAATGTACTCGGTAATAATGTCTTGCAGACCCAGAACACGCGGCTGAATACCGTCTACCAGCGCCAGCATGTTGTAGTGAAATGTCTGCTGCAAAGGAGTCAGTTTATAGAGTTGGTTGAGTAGTTTTTTGGGGTAGGCATCTTTTTTGAGTTCCACCACAATGCGCACCGAGCCGCGTGAACTTTCGTCCCTAAGGTCGGATATACCGCTAATTTTTTTGTCGCGCACCAGGTCGGCTATTTTTTCTACCAACCCGGCTTTGTTTACAGCATAAGGAATTTCGGTAATGATAATGCGGTGACGCCCGCCCTTGCCTTCTTCAATGTCGGCTACGCCGCGCACAACTACACCGCCGCGGCCGGTGGCAAAAGCCTGGCGGATAGATTCTTTGCCATAAACTACCGCACCTGTCGGAAAGTCTGGCCCCTTAACATGCACCAGCAGGTCGTCCAGGGTAGCCTCGGGGTTGTCGATCTGTACAACTGTAGCGTCCACCAGTTCGCTCAGGTTGTGCGGCGGAATGTTGGTAGCCATACCAACCGCAATGCCCATTTGACCGTTTAGGAGTAGGTTGGGCAGTTTGGCCGGCAAAACTTCGGGTTCTTGCAAACTACCGTCGAAGTTGTCGCGGAAAGGCACGGTTTCTTTGTCTATGTCTTCTAGCATGGCTTCGCTGGCGCGGGTCATACGGGCTTCGGTGTAGCGGTAAGCAGCCGGCGGGTCGCCGTCCATACTACCAAAGTTACCCTGCCCGTCTACTAACAAGTAACGGGTTGAAAACGGCTGAGCCAAACGAACCATAGAATCATAAATAGCCGTGTCGCCGTGCGGGTGGTAGCGGCCCATAACATCTCCGACAATAGTGGCGCTTTTGGTGTGTTTGCCGCCGGCGCGAATACCGTTTTTGTCCATTACATATAAAATGCGGCGGTGAACCGGCTTGAGCCCGTCGCGCACATCTGGCAGAGCACGGGCCACAATAACAGACATGGAATACTGTAGGTAGCTGGTCTCCATTTCTTCTTCAACACTACGGTCTAGGACAATTTTGGAGTGAGTCTGAGCGGTGACTGGTTTTTGTTCTTCCTGAGGTTCCATCACACAACTCCTTTGGAGTTATTAAACATTTTCCAATTCTCATTAGCCGAATCATTAACGATTAGCCTATTAACTAAACGCTTGGTAAATGACAAATGAGAAGTAAATGGTAAATGGTAAATGGTAAATGGTAAATGAAGTAGCGTAGTCATGACTATATGTCCAGGTCTTTCACAAACTTGGCGCGGCTTTGGATGAAGTTTTTGCGCAGTTCTACTTCGCTGCCCATCAACTTAGAAAATATAGCGTCGGCTTTTTCGGCGTCTTCAATGCGTACCTGCACCAGCACGCGGGCTTCGGGGTCCATGGTGGTTTCCCACAGCTGGTCGGCGTCCATTTCGCCTAGACCTTTGTAGCGTTGAACGGATACTCCAGCTTGTTTGATTTTGTCATCGCCTGAGTCTACTTTGACACCTTTGGCTTTGCGCTCGGTAATCAACTTGTCAATAATGCTATCGCGTTCTTCGTCACTGTAAGCATATTGTTTCTTTTTGCCGGAGGCTATGGCAAACAGCGGAGGCTGAGCGGCATAAAGGTGACCGCCCTCCAGAACCGGGCGCATGTGGCGGAAAAACAGCGTCATCAGCAGGGTGCGAATATGACTGCCGTCCACATCGGCGTCGGTCATGATAATGATTCGTTCATATCTTAAACCATCTAAATTAAACTGTTCTTCTATGCCCACGCCCATGGCTTTAATCAGATTTAAAATCTCCTGGTTGGCTAGCATTTTGTCCAACCGGGCTCGTTCTACATTCAACACCTTTCCCCTCAGCGGTAAAATGGCTGTTGCGACCTTCTTTGGCGCTACCGCCGGCTGAGTTACCTTCGACAATGAATAGTTCGGCTTGGGAGCGGTCCTTGGTGGCACAGTCGGCCAACTTGCCGGGCAGGCTGGCACCTTCTAGTGCGCCTTTTCGAATAATGTTGTCGCGGGCGGCGCGGGCAGCTTTGCGAGCCCTGGCGGCTAGCAGGCCTTTGTTAACAATCTTTCTAGCCACCTGGGGGTGTTCTTCCAGGTAGTAGTTGAACCATTCGTTCATCACGCTTTCTACATAACCGCGGACCTCGGGGTTACCAAGCTTGTTTTTGGTTTGGCCTTCAAACTGAGGGTCGGGCAATTTTACCAAAATCACGGCTGTCAGACCTTCGCGGACATCTTCGCCGGTTAGGTTTTCTTCCTTTTCTTTCAGCAAGCTGTTTTTGCGAGCGTAATCGTTTAGAACGCGGGTTAGGCTGGTTCTAAAGCCAGTCAAATGCATACCGCCGTCGGGGTTATAAACATTATTGGCAAAAGCCATAACCGTTTCGTTGAAAGCGTCGTTGTATTGAATGGCGATTTCTACTACACCGTCTTCCACTTGTTTGTCTACATAAAAAATGTCTTCGTCGATTACTTCTTTGCCTGCATTTAAGTGGCGGACATAACTTTGAATGCCGCCTTCGAAATAAAAGCCATAACTTTGGCCGTTGCGTTCATCAACCACTTTGGCTTTAACACCTTTGGTTAAATAAGCTTGGTGGCGCAGGTAGTTAACAACCCAATCGTAGTCAAATACTGTTTCGGAGAAAATAGAGTCGTCGGGATAAAATGTAATTATGGTGCCGGTTTCGCGGGTTTGCGGGCCCTTGACTAGCTTGCTGGTCGGCACGCCTTTTTCGTAAGTTTGGGTCCATTCAAAGCCGTCGCGCATAACTTTTGCGACCATTTTAGTTGAAAGTGCGTTTACAACAGACGAACCGACTCCGTGCAGGCCACTAGAGACTTTATAGCCGCCACTGCCGAACTTACCGCCGGCGTGCAGGGTTGTCAGCACAGTTTCCAGGGTGTTCTTTTTGGTCTTGGGGTGGATATCTACTGGAATACCCCGGCCATTGTCGGCAATGGTGGCACTGCCATCTTTATGCAGGGTAATCCCTACTTCTGTGGCTTCGCCGGCTATAACTTCGTCTATGCCGTTGTCTGCTAGTTCTTTTATAAGGTGGTGCAAACCGTCGTAACCGGTACTGCCTATATACATGCCCGGACGCTTGCGGACAGGGTCTAGCCCTTCCAGAACCTGTATTTGGCTGGCGTCGTAACTATGACCTTTGGCTTTTTCTGCGCTCATCCCGTTAGACTCCACTTAACTTCTAACCGCGTCTGGCGTTTTGAATCGCTTGCCGATGTCCGAATGTCCATTGTCATAATAGTTCTTTGGAGTCTAACGGGACTCACTAAATAATAGCCCTCTCTTAGGTGTTTTTATCTATTTCCACTCTTGCTTAATTTTAGCAAAATAAGAGCCTTTGAGCAACCCCTTTTACAGATACGGGCGAGCTTTTACAACATCTTAGAAGATATTGACAAATTTGGACATAAGAAGTTTAATATAAATACCTACCCAACCTCTGCTACCTACACGCCGGGTGGGAGTGTTTTTACATTTGAAGCCTTGCACAGACCAAGGAGGTCATGTGTTCATTTTTTTGATTCTTTTTGGAGCATGGCTGATTCTTGCCGGAGTAGTTGGCGTTGTTTGCAACGAGCAAACAATAAGCAGCCGCCAGGCTCGGCGCGGCAGGCGGGATATCGACAACCTTCAAGGCATGGTTGTAATGTTCGTGGGCGCGGCCTGCCTGCTAGGTGGAATTTCCCTTATCACCTGGGCAGCCTACAAGCTGTAATAACCGAGGAGGCCAAGATGTGGTGGTTGATAGCTGGAGCCGTAGTGGTTTTCCTTGTCTTCTCAGGTATCGTCCTGTGGGTCACCTTCACCGGACCGGAGGTGTGAGATGAGAAACAAGAAGCGCCCCCTGCCCGCGAGGGTCCGCCGAATCGTCACGGCTACAAGCAAACGGCGTGCCCTCGCGGTACGACGCAAGCGGCGACCTCGTTTCAGGGGCTCCTAGGACAGAACAGGAGTTCAAGGGTTCGAGGGCAGGTGTACCGCCCTTCGCCGCCCTCGGACAAGCGCGGTCAACATTCGAGTGTTGATTGCGCCTCGGGGAGGGGTGCGCGCTGCGGTTGCGCCCCTCCCCTGAAAGGCTTCAACACAGGTGGTGCGGACCCACCGTAAAAACCTCCGCTGAGGACGAGGGCTTGAGCTACCACTGCACGGTAGCTCGCCCTCTCCTCAATCTCACCCAGCCCAAGCTGCTTGAGCTGGGTCTTTTATTTCACATAAAAAAACTGTTAGTAAAAATGTGCGATAGCACAGAAAATGAATATTGCTGCTGATGAATTAGAGGTTTGAACGCCGAGTAGAACTCAAGACGGTTGTCCTTAGTTGATAGACATGCTTAAATTAGGCTTGAGAAATAACAAAAATACGAGCAACAGATATGTTCAAAAGGCTTATAGCCAATTTACCCTTTAACCCCGGACTTTATGACCAAGTTAGCTTTTACGCGGCTCGTATGCGAGCCGATGCTTCTATAAGAAGGGTCGGTTTTGTCTTTATTGCTCTTGCTTTTACTGTCCAGCTGGCGGCGGCTATGTACCCGGCCGAAAAGTCGCTAGCGACTTCGCCCAACGACATCTTAGACGGCCTAACTACCAAATCCAGCATATTAAACGCCTGGGATAACAACACCGGTAATGTCCGAGCTATTTACCGCAAATTCGGCATAAGCCGCGAAAACATTGCCGCCATTCCCAGCGAACAGCCCAACTACACTATTAAAACAACTGACCGCAACTGGTGGAGCATTGGTAGGCAGCCTCTCAATAATTTTGGTATAAGTAGTAAAAACTGGGGAGAGAGGACTATTAATGCAGAAGGCAACACAGTATACCAGCGCCCACTCAAAGCGTGGGACAACAAAGCTCAAGCCAGCAGCTATAAGGCTTGGCATGGTATTAACAGCCAGGGTAAAGATTTTTGGATAATGCAAACATGCGGTAACGCTACTTTTGACGGACCCTACCTGCCCGCCGCCCCCAAGCCTAAAATTGTAATTCATAAAACTTTGCTGACAAGCACCACCGCCCACCGAGGCGACACCGTAAAATTCCGCTTGGAATATCAAAACACCGCACCTGATTCGCTGGCCACCAACTTCAGACTAACTGACTCGTTGAGCTCAGGATTGGATTTCGTTAGCCTTGATGGGATTAGCGGTCGTAACGGGAACGATTTGTTTATAACTCACGGTGGAAGTCTAGGCTATAGTGCTAATCCTATTGTTAGCACCCTTATCGCAAAAATAAAGCCAAGCGCTAGTTATGGTTCGCACATTTGCAACTCAGCTAGCGCAACATCGTCTGAAACTACTGCTTACTCGGTTGAAGTACCCTGCCTAACAGTAACAGAAAGGCCAGCTCAGCCGCCGCACTCACCAGCTCCAAAATCACCTGCACCAGCCAGTCCACCGCCGCACTCACCAGCTCCAAAATCACCTGCACCAAGCCCACCAACCGGCTACTGCTCAGCTACCGCTCAGCTGGCTAGCACCAACAGTCGAAGCGTTGTGGTTGCAACTACCGCCACACTGTCAGCAGGAGCCGTGGTTACAGCCTATAGTTATGATTTAGGCGCCGACGGCAGTATTGACTACACCGACAATACTGCCGAAAACCCTCACCAACGCACCATTGCCAATCTTGCACCTGGCTATCACAAAATACTGGTTTATACATCCATCTCCAGTTCGGGCGGCACAGGTAAAACCCACGCCTGCCCTGCAGACATCAAAGTAGCCGAAGACGCCCGCGTAGTGCTTACCAAATCGGTCACCAACTTAACTTCGCACCAAGCCAATGCTAATCACACCACGGTTAATAGCGGCGACCAACTAGAATTTCGTTTGACTACTGAAAATGTTACCGGTACCGACTATTTGAATTACAAAGGCCAAGACTACTTTGGAAGCGTACTTCAGTACGCCGACATTACCAACACCGGCGAACTGGCCGTCCAAGGAGTAAACATTACTCCTGACCAAAACTTGGTTTGGACAACCGCCAAGCTCAAAGCTCATTCCAGCGAAGTTAAAGTTATAAAAGTTAAAGTAAAGAACTTGGTTCCTTCTACTAATAGTCCTTCCAAAGTTTCACCCAACTATAACTGTACTATTAACAATTCCTATGGCACCGAAGTGACTATGAATGTTGACTGCCCAATAGTAAAACAAGCCGAAGTTGCAGCTGCCTCCCTGCCCAACACCGGACCAGGCACATCGGTTTTGATAGGCGCTCTAGCGGTTGTAGGTGCTGGTTATTTGTTTGCCCGTAGCCGCCTGCTAGCCAAAGAACTAGCCATTGTTCAGTATAACCATGTAAGCACAGGGGGAGGTATCTAATGGCCGAGAAAATCCGCACTAACCAAGAGCACTACCACACGCCAGAAGCACCGTCGCATAGCCCCGAACATGGACACCACGAGTCCGTACACCACCATAAAGAGAACCTAGAGCACATTCGCAGGGAAGCTCGCGAACAGGCCCAAAACGCTCATGAAGTGGCCGTAGAACGGCCCGACAAAGCCCACAAACCAGTCGAGCATTATATTAACTCTGAACTCAAAGACTTGTCTTATGCCCGAACTATGACACGCGTGCGCAAACAGCTAAGTCCGGTCAGTAGGACTTTCAGCAAAGTTATTCATAATCCAGTTGTAGACGCCGCCAGCGAAGGTGTAGCCAAAACCGTCGGCCGTCCAAGTGGCATAATTGGTGGCGGCTTACTGGCTCTAGCTGGCACCACGGCCTACTACTATATAGCCAAACACTATGGCTACGAATACAACTTTGGCGTTTTCTTGTGCCTGCTAGGCGCCGGCTTCATAATCGGCTGGATAGCCGAACTAGTCCTAAAAACTCTCCGCCCCAGTCGCTAGCTCTTCAATTTTACAAGGACAGATCTTACAATCTTACAAGGACAGTCCTTGTAAAGTACTTAGAGGCCAATTTATACCTGTTCAAGGACAGTCCTTGTAAAAAGGACTGTCCTTGTAAAATGGTTATGAAAAAGCCCCGTGCGTTTTTGCACAGGGCCCTAAGGGCGAACTGCTCCACCGGCAGCTCCGCCCTGTCTTCAAGGAGATTAGTGTTAGTGGTCCGGACCTAGATGCCAAGTAGCCCAGGCGTACCAGCACATGGATACTGCGCTCGCCAGAACCGCTGGCCCAAAGATCACGCCAAATCCGCCCCACGCATAGGCATCGATAGTCCAGATGTTGGCAGCGATGACCAGGACCACCAGGAATATGCAGAAGAAAACTGCATAAACTACCCCAAATAGCATTACAGACTGACGGTCTCTTAGGCTTCTCTGCTCTCTGTCAGAGAGATAACTAGAGCGGTCCATTTCTTGCTCCTTTCGGGTCAGACGGATTCGTCTTTTTGGTGAGAAATGTCAAGGTACTTTCGAGCATCTTGACGGATCTTCTGTTCTCTGCAAGAAAAGGCCCCAGCCACAATGAGACCGGTGATGAAGATGATTGCTGCAAGAACATAGTGCCCGTTGATGATCGCGGCAATGGATAGCCCCACTCCGAACGCTAATGAGAAGAGGGCTATCGTGTCAAAGAGGCCAAATCCCAATGTACTATACATTTCTGCTCTGCTCCTTTCGGGTCAGTTAAATGACTGTTGGCAGGCTTTGCCGACATCGCTCGACGAGAAGTAATGAAACAATAGCCTCTCGCCGTTTGACGCGGTGAAGTACAGGCGCCAGCCGTTTTGAGTGCTGCGAAGTTCCAGCTTTCTTTGGCACTCGCCTACGGCAATGGTGGCTGCATGGTCGTTGGTGCTTAGCGCAACAACCTTGAATCCTTCTTGTGTTAGATACTTGGTTGCGGCCTTGTCTTGTAGGTTAGATGCATGGTTAAAGGACCGTGCTAGAGCGACGAACACGAACAGCCCAACTAGCAAAGCAACTACAGGTACGGCCTCGAACTCGGAATCAAAACTGAACCAAATTCCCAGCAGTACCAGCAGAATCGCCAAAACCACAAGTGTGGTGTTTATCCAATCCCAGTTCAACTTTATCTCCTTGGGTTGTAAAGAACGGATATCCTCAGCGTCAACCGAGAAAGTCAATATGTATTATACCATTTTATTTGATGCTTAGCTAGTCATGTATCAGGGGCCCAGTTTTTCCTGCTACTTTTTTTTACAAATTTAAAGCGCCCCTGTAGGGGCGCGGGAGGGCGAGCAGTTCCCACTCGACTGCTCCGCCCTATCTTCAAGGAGACTGCAGGGTTTAACTTCTACGATGGCCCATAAGTAAAGCACCACTCCATCGCAAGCTGTTGGTCTCGATCGCCACCTAGCCAGTAGACCTCCATTACTCGCGACATTTCTCGAAGGTTGTGATATCTATCTTCGACTTCCCGCACATCGTCGCCGGGTTTCACGAAGACTGGACAGTCATCGTGGTCGAACTCATCACGAACCACTATCAGATGAGTTGCACCTTGAGCGACGCCTTCATCAAACCACCCCGCGATCATAGAGACGGTAGTAGGCATTTTTGCTCCTTTCGGGTCAGTTGAAAGTCCGAATACCGTGCAGACGCAGTGCTCGGCGACTATTGTCCAGTAGGCCTTGGATATCCAGAATTCTTCTATCCCTGGATGTTATATCTATTTTGCCGGCTACGAACAGGCAAGACCCGCACCAAAGCATGCCGGACATAAAACCAGGCGACGCTAAACTTTGTGAACAACCGCCACAGATGTAACAACCGGTCAGACCTGGGCTATACCAGACTTTATTCCGCCTTGCCATGGCTGTCTCCTTTCGGGTCAGCGGCCGCGGTTTCGGCCAAAGATTGCCCGGAGTATGAAGGCCCACATCCACCACGCGTAGTACAACAGAACCACAATTATCACAAATCCGTACCAGCTCATGTGAGACTGGGAGTCCACAACCACAACAGAGAGCATGTTTCTCCTTGAAGTCTGAAAGAACTAACCTTGGTTTCGCCAAGGCAAATAACCAAGCTCTACACCAAAATTCAAAGCATATTATACAACTTATTTTTTCTTCGACCACTCAAAAACAGAGAAAATGAAGTTCAAAAGTAAAGCTGAACCGAGGACTGTCTGAGTTCGTATGAGGCGAACGAGTTCCTCTAGGTTCACTTAACTTTTCCAGCTGAAACGACCATCTAGGTTATTGAACCTGGCCGAGAGTTTGGCGCCACCTTGTCGGCACAAGGTGGCAAGAATTTATCTTTCTATTTCTAGGTTGCCGTCTTTGTCGATGTGCACGGTATGCAGCTCTAGGTCTTCGTCACTATCAATTTTGAATTCGCCAGATTTACGGGCCGAAGACGGAGCTGACGGCGCATGTACAGGCTTGGCTAATCCGTCGTCTTGCGGGGCTTTAGGCCGCGGGGCTTGCTGCTGTTGTTGAGCTTGCGGCGGCCGGGCGGCCAGCCCAGGTGGCGCTGTGCTTTTGCGCTTGGCAAGCCATTCGTCCAGGAATGAACCGCCGGCAGTCGGTGGTTTTAAGGGCGGCGGGGTCGAATGGGTACCAAAAGTTGAGCCAAAGTTTCCCGCTCCGCCGGCGCTTGTCAGGGCCGGCCGTGTAGGGCCAACCGAAAGCCGCTGATTAATTTCGGCGTCTACGGTGGCTTTTGGCTTGCCGTATTTGGCGGCTGAAAGCTGTTTGAGTGCTCCGCCCAGTTGTGCGTTGGGCTGGCCCAGCTGAGGCAAAGTAGCCATACTAAACGGCTGTACCGGCACGCCGCCAATCATCATGCGCACAACAGTATTGTAGTTGGGTAAAAACTGTAGGTCGTCGATAGCAAACACCGGTGCGAACTGTTTGGCTAGAAATTCGGCGTCGTTAGTACCTACGCGGAAAGACACCACCGCGCCGGCGTTGCCGAACACGGCGTCGCGGACTTCGTCGGTAAGCTGAGTGGTGAACTGGTTGGCAACTATCAAGTTTAGTCGATATTTTCGTGCTTCGGATAAGATGTCAGCAAACGAATCGGTCGAAAAGTTTTGGAATTCGTCTACATAAAGGCAAAAGTCACGGCGATAATCTTCCGGTATTTCGGCCCGGCTCATGGCTGCTGCTTGAAACTTCATAACAAAAATCATACCCAGAAGGCGTGAGTTAAGGTCGCCAGTGCGACCTTTTGACAGATTAACCAGCAGTATTTTGCCTTCGTCCATAATTTCGCGCAGGTTAAAGCTGCTGTGGGTTTGGCCGATGATGTTACGCATCATTTCGTTAGACAAAAAAGCTCCAAACTTAGAAACAAACCAGCTTACAATGTCGCCAAACTCCGAAGACTTCTGAAAAGCCGGCATTTCTTTGGTCCAGAACTCTATAACATGCTGGTCTTTGACATATTTGAGCTTGCTTTGTACATAGGCTGAATCGCGGAACAGCTTCGGTATGTCCACAAAAGTCGACCCGTTCGGGTCGGCCATCAGTAGTAGCGCGCAATTTCGGAAAATGTGCTCGTAGCGGGGGCCAATTATACCTTGCCGCTGTGGGTCGTAGAGCTTGTAGAGCATGTTTATAGCTTCTTGAATCAAAAAGTCTTTTTGTTCATCAGAATGAAACTCAAACATGTTTAACCCTAGCGGGTAGTCCATATCGGCTGGGCAAAAGTATATTACATCCTCTGTACGCTCTTTGGGGATCATAGAAAGCAATTTTTCGGCTGTATCACCATGTGGGTCTACAAAAGCAAAACCGCGGCCTTCTAGCATGTCCTGGAGAGCCAAGTTTTCCATAAAAACCGACTTACCGGTGCCAGTCTGCCCCACGATGTACATGTGGCGGCGACGGTCGTTGTCGGCCAAGCGAATGGCTTTTTTGGCGCCACGGAACATGTTGTAGCCGAGCAGTAGACCGGCTTCCGGTACATTGCGCGGTCCGTCGACTTGTTTGCTGGTTTGACGCTCAAGCTGTGTGGTAGGAATGTTTTCTTGGTCCGGAAAATGAAACAGTGTGGCAATTTCGGTGGCGTTGAGAACATTGGTAGTGTTGTCCTGCGGAAAAAAACGCATGATATAGGCTGTTACAAAGGCGTCTATATCTTTAGCCGGGACAAATTTAAAGCCGTTTTTGCCAGGAGCATCAAACAGCGCAAAGGTTGCTACAATGCCATTGAGTATTTCTTGAGCTTTTTGGGCAACATTACTAGAGGCGACCACTCTGATAAGTACCTCATATCCGGGCTGCTTGGTTTTTTCTTCTATTTCTTGGCTAAGCGACTGGTCTAGCGTCGAAATATCCTCTGGTTTGGATTGGTCTGATTTTTCACCGCGGGCTTCGGGCGGCTTGGAAAGTGCTGTAAAGACCTGGCTAATCCACCACAAGCCCAAATCGAAACCTTTAGGCGCTCCTTTGCCACCTTTTCGCTTGGTGGCGGCCTCTGCCTTGGCCACTTTGCGCCAGTTATCGTTTGCTGGCCTAAGTAGTATTTGAATGCCTGCCCCGTCGTCCTTGTCGAGCTTTGCAAGCGAATTGAGTATCGATTGCATAGTATCTCGCTTGAGGTCTTGATAGGTGGCTATAGGATAGGCAAAGCTTTCTTTTAGCACCAGTTCTCCGCCCATGGTGCCGGTAATACGCCCAACCGGACTGAATATATTGTGTTCGGCTACTTCCTCTAGGCGTGCCGATGGGTAGGCGCTAAGTACCGCCTGTTCAACCACACTAACCAAGCTGAACGGTACGGCTATATAAAAATGCACCATGCCATGGGTAGCCAAGATCTCAAACCCAATATGCCGCTGTCCATAGAAATTACTTTTGAAGCCTTTTTTTGTAGTACTCGCCAAGATACTATACAAAACCTGTGCCCTTGAAATATTTTCATCAACTACATCACGAGCATCTCTGCCCTGCGACTCGGTATCGTCCGAAGGTGGCGGAAAATGTATAAGTAACGGTACCATTTTGAGGCCCCGTTCGTAATTCTTTTGTTCGCGGTACAAGCGGCGAACATAAAAGTAACCAAACCCACAACCAGCTAGCACCAACACGAGAAAACTTACCAGGACGGTCAAAATCGTCATTGGCCTACTTTAAGTTGCCGCTTCGTCGGCCTTAATTGTTTTTTTAAACCGTTTTTGAATATACTCAGCTTTAACTTTACTAATTTCGTTTTTTTGAACAAAAGGATCATCTTGGGTTTTGGCAACTATGTGCTTAGCTTTGTCCACCCATTCCTTTTCAATCAGGTCGACATTATTAGCCTCAAGGCCATCATCTGTTAAAACAGGTGTTTTGACAACTATATTAGTCGGCGCAGGTTGCTGCGGTTGAGCCTGGGGTGACGGGGTTGGAGCAGGTTGCTGCGGTTGAGCCTGGAATGACGGGGTGGCAACGCCGGCCTGGTTGCCGGTTTGTTCGGGACTAGAGACCAATCTCTCCCCTCGATCTGCAGGAGTTTGTTCTAGGTTTTCTGGCTGTGGAGGCAACTCAAAACTAGGTTGCTCCAAACTTCTATCGCTCATGTTTATTCTATTATACCGAAACCCTTGCCTATTTTGGTAATTAACCGTGTCGACAATTAACAGGAGTAATGGCTAAGGACAGGTCTATCCCTTCGGCTTGACCCGGTTACCCTAAGTTTATTTATAGGTTTTTTTACTGCTATGTGGGGTTTTAGGAATTATTGCTGTCTAGTTGGAAAACTGGACGAGCTAGAAATTTAGTAGTGGCTAGCTACTTCGACGGCTAGTATAAAATATTAAGCCGAAAGTGATGAGCCCAACTATCAGCAAGTCTACTATATTTAGCGACTGTAGACTGCGAAGCATTACTGCCAGTAGTACTAGGCTGCTGATAATAATAATCCTATAGCGTGCCTTAGGAGATACTACGCCAAACTGTAATCGAACTATGCTATAGCCGGTGCTTACAAGAAAAACCTCCATCAGTATAAAGAAAATGATGGCATAAGCGATATTATCAACCGGACTGGTCAAGCCCATAATCAATATGATAGCCACTAAGCTCATGGTCATAATGCTGACTGGCAAAATATTTTCTTTGTCTGTAATTTTCATGTGCTCTAAAGACCATTATACGAGAACACACATACTAAAATAGACATACTGGCTAATTAAAAGAACCCCGGGCTTAAAATTTACTTGTTGTTTAAATCCGGGATTCTTATTTTTTTTTGTGTTACTACTTTTGGTAATAACGAGGAGCCTAGGAAGGTAAATGCGCCCATAATATATTACTTAATAGCGCTTACCTTTCCGTAGGCGTTTGACTGACCGCTCTTCTTGCTTTTAGGGCAAGTTGAGCGACGAGTTTGAGCGTGCCCACCCGACCGCTCAATGTAAGTTTTTTTAAAAGAGTTTTTGTTTTTTAAACTTACCCTGCCATACTAGCAAATAAACATGTTTATGTCAATCACAAGTTAGAATTATTAGTAGTCTTCTGTACAACATTACTTCTCTTCGTTCGTGTTAAGTTCGTTATGTTCATAGCAGACTGCTGTAGTACAGACTACAACGATGATACATTTTTAGTTCTGTATTTGTATTGTAATTGTTCTTATTTTGTCTTAATAGTTAACTGCCTTGCTTGACCCTTTTTGCTTGGTTTTTATTAGCAACAAGGTTGTTCTTATTCCAAAATTCGCTACACCAAAAAGGACTTTTCTAGGCCCATGGTTGCTTGAACTTTGATGCTAAATTTGAACAAAATAATTATGGTTTTGCTGCGGCTTTTAGCAGCTTCAGCCTAAGCTTCAGAAACGGCCTAATGTCATCATTTCTACCAAAAAATGTCTGTGCCGTCATAGCCCCGGCTGCATTATAGCTATTAACTACCGCTACTTTTTTGTCAAAAATCATTAAATCGCCTTTTGGCAGCGTTAAGCCCCTAACATCACACCTGTCTAACAGATATACCCTTTCGCCACACAATTTGGTGTTTATCTGTTTATAATGCTCTTGTTCCCACTCAATATAAGGGGTAAAGGGTTGGTCTAATATATGAATCCGGATCAACTTAACGCCCTGGCGAATCTTGTTCTGGCTCATCTTCACCCAATTATGGTTAACATTAGCATTCATTAGCTCAACGCTTGTTTGTTTGTCTCCTTCAAGCCAGCTAGCCAATGAAGGCCCGCTGTCTTCGCCGCTATAGTCCTGAAGGACCTCGACCTTAAACCACTCGGCCCCCATGCTCTCCCAGCATTTATTAAATTCATAATCAGCCTTCACTCTTGGCAACACTCGCATGGTGTTTTCAGTATAGCTTATTGTCGATTTCCGCCGATTCAAGTACTGGTTTTAACTAAAAAAAAGCCCTCCGAATAGACGCATATTTACCAGCAATACTATGAAGAAAAAGTTAATTAAAAGTTATACACAGGTTTTTTAGCAAAAGCTTGTTGACACTAAAATAAGTAGTTTATAAGATGAGGGTGGCACTTGAATAAATAAAGTGCTCAAAAACAAAAATGAACAGTAACAACCGCTTCTCGCAAGCGGTTGTTCCATCGAAAAGGGCGAAAGACAAAAAGTTATAAACAAAACCTCCAACACCCAAACTCAACTCGCAAAAGGCCCGCCAAAAAACCGGCGGGTCTTTTGTTTGAGCTGAAAACAGCCCGAATTTTTTCAACTGGCATCCAGCCGGCAGCCGGATATCAAGACTAGCTGGTCTTTTTTTTAAAAAAATAGTAAGAATTAGCAATTAACCTTTTGGCTTGCAGATGCCACAATTAAATCAGAATGGCAGGCACCACAAAAAGCATCATTGACTATTCCGGTACTTCAGCTGCTTTAATTGATGTGCAGTGCCACATTACAAACGGTTTACCGGCCATAATTATTATTGGTGTAGCGTCTAAAGCCGTCGACGAAGCTAAAGAGAGGCTACGAGCCAGTTTTACTAACTCGCAAATCCCCTTTCCTAAAAAGCGCGTCACCCTCAACCTGTCGCCAGCTGATCTACCCAAGGACTCGACTAGCCTAGACCTGGCTATGGCAGTTAGCGTACTGTCAGAAAGCAAACAAATAAAGGCCGATGGGCTCAAGCAATGTATATTCTTGGGCGAACTGAGCCTAGACGGCAGTCTCAACCCTGTTCGTGGGTTGATTGGGAGCATCTTAAACGGTCCCAAAATCAGCCACAACACCTACTACATTCCTCAGGCCAACTTGGATCAGGCCATGCTACTACCTGGTATTAACATAAAGCCAGCCGAATGCCTGCGTGATGTGTTTCTCGATCTTTCAGGAGTTTTGAAGCTAAAAACCATCCAAACTGGCCGTGGGAGGCTGGTGTCGGCTACAACATCCGCCGAAACTGTTGACTTTAGTGAAATTGCCGGCCAGCCCATTGCTAAACGGGCTTTGGAAATAGCCGCCGCCGGACACCACAACATACTACTCCATGGTCCTCCCGGAACCGGCAAGACCATGCTGGCAAGAGCCATGAGCGGAATCCTGCCGGAGTTAACCCATGAAGAGGTCCTTGAAGTAACACATTTGCACAGTCTCAGTAGTGGTGGGTTTTCAGAAATAATTTCGACTAGACCTTTTCGTAGCCCTCACCACACAGCCAGCACTACAGCTCTGGTTGGTGGCGGCAGCAGCCCCAAACCCGGCGAAGCTAGCCTCGCCCACCGAGGAGTACTCTTCCTCGACGAAATGCCCGAGTTTAGCCATTCTAGCCTAGAGGCGCTACGCCAACCCCTGGAAGACGGTCAGGTGACAATTGCCAGAGTTAAAGATTCGGCTACTTACCCGGCAGACTTTATATTAGTTGCTACTCAAAACCCTTGCCCCTGCGGTTTTTATGGCACATTAAAGACGTGCAAGTGTTCGATGGCAGCCATAGCCAAGTACCAAAAGCGCATGTCGGGGCCAATCTTGGACCGCATAGATTTGCACTTGCCAGTTCACGATGTTGACCATAAAAAGCTGCTGGAAACTCGGCCATCCATTAGCCAAACAGAGTCAATTCGCTTGCGCGTCACCAGCGCTTACCAAATTCAGCAAAAGCGATTTGGTGGCCCCCGTTTTAACAGCTCTATGACCAACCGTGAAGTCCGTGAGCTAGCTGGATTGTGCCTAGAGGCAAAAGCATTGCTAGATAACGCTGCCGAAAAGCTAGGTATTTCGGCTCGTTCATATGTACGCTCAGTCAAAGTCGCCCGAACTATTGCCGATTTAGCCGGATCTGACCAAATTCTGCCCGAGCACATCGCCGAGGCCCTACAATACCGTGCCCAACCGATAACCTAAACATTGAACATTCTGTTCGTCTCTGTTATTATCTGCAATAACAAAACATGGAGATAGATAATTAGCAAGGATCCGCGAATAAACGAGGCTATTAGGGCCTCATCTTTGCGTGTAATTGCCAGCGACGGCCGACAGTTAGGTGTGATTACCCGTGCCGAAGCTCTTGACGCTGCCCGTGATGAAGGTTTGGACTTAGTAGAGGTATCCCCTGGCACTGACCCGCCAGTAGCCAAAATTGTCGATTGGGGTAAATATAACTACCAGCGCACCAAACAAATGCAAAAAAGCCGCAAAAACGCTAAAAGCCCCGACCTAAAGCAAATGCGCTTGGGGTTAAAAATTGGCGATCACGACCTCGGGGTTAAAATGCGAAAGGTTACTGAGTTCCTAGACGCTGGACATAAAGTGAAAATTACGGTAATCTATCGGGGACGAGAACTAGCCCACAAGGAGCTGGGCTACAAACTGGCGCAGCGGGTTGTAGAGCTATTTGGTGACACGATAGCGGTGGACCAGGAGCCACAGTTTGCGGGCCGTCAGCTAAGTTTTGTTATAAGAAAGTCGAGTAATGCCAAAGCTAAAGACGCACAGCGGAACGAAGAAGCGAGTTAAACTTACCAAAACCGGTAAGGTTGTTCGCCGTCACGCTACCGGTGGGCACTTTTTGCAAAAAAAAAGTGCTGCCCGCAAACGCCGTTTTGCCGGCACTGAGTCTATGACAGGTGCCCAGTCTAAGAACATAAAACGAAAACTGGGAGCCTAGCCCGTGAATACTTCAGTCCAATTTACAGTTTTTAGTACTCAGTTATCAGTTAGTGGATTTTTTACTGATGACTGCTTACTGGTTACTGAAGCACAGAATGGAGCATCATTATGCGCGTAAAGAGAGGCGTTACCAAGCACGCTAGACACCACAAAACAAGAAAAGCCGCCAAAGGCTATAGCCAAGGCAACCGCAGTAGCTTTCGCCGCAGCCGCCAGGCTACAACCCGTGCCTTGCAGTATGCTTACAGAGACCGCCGTAACCGCAAACGCACCTTTCGCCAGCTGTGGAATGCCCGCATCAACGCCGCTGCCAGGCTTAACGGTACCACCTATAGCCGTCTGATGAACGGGCTCAAAAAGTCTGGCGTTGTGCTAGACCGCAAAATCCTGGCCGAGCTAGCCGTAAGCGAACCAAAAGCCTTCGAGGCAGTCGTAAAAACTACGCAAAAATAGAGGTAATATTTCAGCATGAGTAGTTGCGAGATGCAGGGCTTAATTTCTAATCACAATCAGAGAAACGACCAAGAAGTTTCAAGTTCAGATAATTCATTGGAGGCCATTTTCTATCATCAACTCAGAGTAGAATTTGTCCAGGAAAAAATAAAAGTACTTGGTAAATGTAGTCAGTGTGATGGAGTTGTGGTGGATTTATCAAGCGGAATGCTACACTGCGGGAATCTGGTGCCACAAGCTGTTCTTAAAAACAATCAAAGAATCCTAAGTAGCTAAAATTACAAAATTCTAAATTATTTGACCCCCTAAAAAGACTTTACAGTAACAGCCCATGTAAAATGTGAGTCTTGCGAGTCTTGCGAGGCCGGGCCTCGCAAATCAATTAGTATTAAACAGGGGCGGCATTTTGAGCCGCCCCCTATGAGATGTGGGCTACCCACCTAGGGTGGATGCACTCTACATCTCCTTTCTCCCAGCCTTTCGGCCAGGTTTTGAAGTTGACTAACGGGAGAAAATCTCCTCCCGCTCCCCGTTCTGCTGGGCTTCGGCCCAGTTGAACAGGGATGCCCAGTCTCTGCCGCGTCCAGCGGCGAGTCCGGGTGCGAACTCCGCCGGTCGGCGGAGTTCGAGAGCCTGTCGCAGCCCAGAGGCCGCGACAGCCCTGACCCAGCTGACCGGAATCAGCTGGGTCGGGACGGCGATTTCTTCGCCGTCCTCGAAGGCAACGGCCAAGCCGTCGCCCGATCCTGCGGGTACCACCCGCAGGATCTCCCCCGCCCTGTAGTCCGGGTAGGGAGTCCGTCCTTTGCCTGCCCGGAGGCAGGCAAAGACGTTGCCGTAACTGCAGGCCTCGGCGGCCGCAGACACGGCCGCGGACCAGGGCTCCCCGGTCCGCTGCTGCTTCCTCGGCGCGAAGCCGAGGGAAGGAACACGCACGCTTGCGTGTCCCTCAAGGTCGGCGCGCCCACCGACCCCCACCATGTCCGCCACGCATGTGGCGAACACGAGCGCCCGAGCCTCACGCTCGGGCAGGCGATCCTCGTCGGACTCCACGTCCGACAGGATCGCCCGGACGACCTGGGCGGTACGCCACTCGTGGCGCTCACCTCCCAGGTCGTTGAGTACGAGCTCGAGGGCCGGGCCCTCGAGCTGAAAGTCCTCACGGAGGATTTCGTCAGTCGCCTGACGAGTCATCCCACAGAAATTTGAGGTCTTAGGTTCCAATTTATACCTCCTTGCCCCAAAGGGGCAGTTCCCCGCGCAAGAATTGCTAACGGGGTAGAGCAAGCGCTTAGTCGCGCATGGTGCCGCGTCTATGCGGCTCGCCCTCGGAGGTTTTACCGAGAGCTATCAACTCACCCCACCGTGCGATGAACTGAATGGCTCCCGGTAATTTGTACCTAAACTTCAACCTTAATGTACTGTTAAACCATAAAATATGATTTAACATAGAGCATTATATCACTAGTGCTTATTTTTGTCAATAATGGTACGGGTTCTTAAAACTGGATTGCCTTGACTGCCTGTTCCTGGTAGGTGGGGTTGTGGTTTTGGTCGCGGTAGCTGTGGTCTCCACCCTTGATTTCAATAACGCGTGACGGTACCAGTCCAGCTTTGCCAAACTCTTCGTCTACTCTTTGAGCATTTCCGTATCTGTCGTCTGAGCCTTGGATAATATCAACTTCTAGGTCTTTAAAGGCCTCAGTTTCAACATCGCCAATTGGCATTCCGAGTATGGTTACTTTGCTAATCAATCCTTTTAGCTCCGGGTTACGGCCGATAGCCTTGCTTAGCACCGTAGAACCCAAAGACTTGGCTATTATATGAACCGGCTCCAGGCTTTCCTTTTTTAGTCCAGCTATGGCCGCTTGGACTACCTGTGCCTCGTCGACTAGCTCGTCGCTGGTTTGTTTTTCGCCCCTGTCATGATGGGGGAAATTAACCGCTAGGGTGCCGTGGCCTTCGTGCTCTGCCCTGGCAATCACATTTTGCAAAAAATCAGACTCTAGGCCCTCGTTAACACCGGGTAGAACTAGTACCGAGCCTCTCTTGTCGCCTTTCCTAAACTGGCTTTTTACAGATAGTTCCATTGACTGTAATTATACTTTATTGACATAAAAAAAGACCCGTATCGTGGGTCAGACGCCGGACTGGATACCGGAGCTCGCTCTAAAGCTATTCCTGTTGAAGCCCTACATGCCTCTCATGGCAATCGCCATGTTGACGAGCGCGAGAAGAAACCCGCAGCCGCAGACGACGACCCCAACGATGAGGCCAGTCTGCCATGATTCTGTCACGGCGAGAATTGCGCCGATCATGAAACCGATGACCACCAGTCCCATTGCGATCAGATGACGCGTGAACATTTGCTTCTCCTTTTCCGCCTAGGCCGCGATGTGAGCCTTGAACTTGGAACTGTTCAGGGGACGCTGCGGTAGACGACTGCGCCGAATGACATACACGAGAGCGTGTAGATGAAGACTTTCCAGTCCTCCAGCTCGAAGCCCAGCAACTTGTATACAGTCGCATTCACAACCGCCCCTACGATGATTACCGTAATCAACTTAAGCATTTTTCTCCTTCCCGGCCGTTAGCGGCCTAGGGACTTGAAGACGGCAGTGACCCGCCTGAACCTGCTTCGGCGCTGGAAGCGCTTCGGAAAAAGTCGGCTCAGCCGAGCTCTCTTCTTTCGTCGGAACATTGGCTTACCTCCCGACCTCTAGTAGTTGAAGAGGCCTGATCTGCCGTCGACGAGCCTAATCTCTTCGCCAAAGCACTTTTGGCCAAAGGCCAATCCAGCCCTGAAGGCAAGATTCCTGACCGTCGGCACGATGAAGACGTGGCAAGGGCGATGGACCTCGGTTTGTGTCTGGTCTACCCAGTCAGTCCAGGTTCTTGCGAGAACCACGATCTGACCGTGGATATCGTATCCCCACAAACGCACTTCGAGTCCTGGAGTTGTGCGTCGAGACTGTCCCACAATTGCGACAGCCTTGCCGTACACACTGACAACTTCGACAGTGTTTACCTGATGAAAAACGGGCTTCATTTGCCCTCCTTGAGGACTTAGGGGTTCTTGCCGCTCGGCAAGAGCTTCGGTTTTACCGAAAGCGGTTTGCCCACCAACTGTGATGAGTAAAGCGCTCCCGGTAAAAAAACAGGCTTCAACTTTAAAAGTACTCTCAACCCGTATGTTCTACGAGGAAAGTGTGTATATTATACCCCATAGACCGAAAGTTGTCAATCTGTTCCACCCCTGTTGAGCACTTTCATGCAATCGTACCATGGGACGTTCTTCCGGAATTATCTCTAAGGTGTTACTTATGACATGTCTTAGCATTAGCGTATAAAAAAAGACCCGTATCGTGGGTCAGACGCCGGACTGGATACCGGAGCTCAGCTTATGAGCTATTGTTGTTGAAGCTGTCAGTCCCAGTATGCAGACGGGTCTTCCCAGCTGGGATGATGCCTTTCCAACCACGCGCTTGCTTCTGCAATAGCTGCAGAGCGGGCTTCGAAGTAGGTAGCCATGGGATCGGTGTAGCGATGGGTCTGGCTCGAGAAGACGACATCGTCCCCGTCCTTGACCCGCGCGACGTAGCTACCTGCCTCGTCATCGGGTTCCTCGTGAATCCGAAAACGAGCCGATGCATTCATGAACGCGTCGCGGTCGTAGAAGGCAGCCTTGTAGAAGATAGAGGCTCGCTCGCGGCCTTTATCATCCAGTAGCTGGGACCACATGATGTGGTCGGTCCCTTCCTTTCTCCACCCTTCGGGCAGAGTCACGTACACGAACAGGCCGTCTCCCGGTACGCTCTCGCCGAAGACGACTCCGGCTGCCTCGAGTGACTCCCGGCACTCTCGCGACCTGCACGGAAGAACGGTGCTGTTGACGAGCTCCTTCTGGCCGCTGGAGATCTGGTCCTCGACCTCCCTCGCAACACCGTGTTTCATAGTGCCCGCGAGGGTCAGCAGAGCCCCCAGTTCGGGGTCTGGATTGAAAGGTGCTCTTTGGTCGTCGCTACTCATGCTTCTCCTTCCCGGCCGCTAGGCGTGATGAAAAATGTAGGCAAAGACGAGGATGCAGGCTGCCGCTAGAACAGGTACAACGGTCATTACTCCGAACAGGATGACCGGGAACCAATCAGAGCCGGGGCTCCTGGTAAGCCACAGGATCACGAACAGGCTACCAAATACTACTATGGAGAAGATGCAGGCGCGAAACCACCACCTAGCGGCTTTCTGGTCGCTTTCTTCTCCCCGCAGACATTGCGGTGTCAAAGACAGCATTTACGCCTCCCTTGATTCAGGCTTCAACTCTAAAAGTACTCTCAACCCGTATGTTCTACGGAGAAAGTGTGCATATTATACCCCATAGGCTAAAAGTTGTCAATCTGTTCCACCCCTGTTAGGGTATTTCAAAAGGCTAAAGTTTTTGCTATAATTCCACTTAGCCTAGATTATTGGTTGACTGCGTGCGTGAAAGCGTACGAGGAAAGTCCGGGCAGTACATGGCAAAGACAGTTGCTAACGGCAACCGGGGGAAACCCTAGGGAAAGTGCCACAGAAACGATACCGCTTGAAGATCCCTAAAGGATCTAGAGTAAGGGTGAAATGAGTGACCCAGCTTGTCTGGGTTTGCGAATTATAGCGCCCTGGAAAGGTGCGCGTAATTCTCAAAGGTAAGAGCTCACAGCGACCGTAGGTGACTACGGGAGGAGGTAAACCCTGTCTACTGCAAGGAGACGGCTACAAGGGCGGCCAGCCACGCTGTCGATGGATCCGCTTGAGCTTGCTAGCAATGGCAAGCCTAGATAGATAGTCAACACCCGCCTCAGGCGGGTACAGAACCCGGCTTACAGGTAGTCTGGCTGACAAAAACCACTAATTTCTTAGTGGTTTTTGTGTTTTTTGTGGTGATTATTGCGTTCGGCTTCATCTAGTATCCGGTTTACTTCGGTGTCGGCAGTTTTGTTCATTTCCCTTGGCACATAGCTGAAGGTGATTTTTTCAAAACCCTCTGCTACGGCTTTGGTGTCTTGGTAAATAGGCAGCAGCTCTTGGTTTTTAATTTTGTAAACGCCGTTCATTTGGTTGACCACCAGTTGGCTGTCGGAAAACAAATGTATTCTGTTTATGCCTAGTTCTCTAGCCCTCTCCAGACCGCGCAAAAAACCAAAGTACTCAGCCTGGTTGTTGGTAGCCATACCAATGTAGCTACCAGACTTTTCTACAACACTATCATCCATTTTACAGATTACATAGGCGCTGGCAGAATGACCCGGGTTGCCTCGGCTACCGCCGTCGGTAAAGATTTTTGCTTCTTCAAGTAACATTGCTCCGGTTGGAATTTCCCCGCTTACTGGCCTGAAATCAAAGTAAATTATTTTGACGGTTTCGCCCAAATTAACCCTCTGGCCGTAGTATAAGCGGTACTTTTCCAGAGCATCTTCCAGTGTATTAAATCCGTGCCTTTTTAGCTCGTCGGGAGTAACACTGCCCAGCCGCTTTTCCACCACTTCGTTAACCTTAGCGTGGCCGATAACCTTCCAGGTGTCGGTGTTTTTGTCATTTACTTTATCTACTATTCGTACTTCATCACCTACAGACAGGTCTTTATCGTCATACAGCCGCCAGGTGGCTTTAAAACGCCCCTCGGCAATCAACTGTGCTTGATGATGTTCAAACTTCAGCGTTTTCAGAGTAAATCCTGTCTATTTTATCAGCTAGCTTATGGTCTTTTTCGGTTATTTTGCCCGCCGAGTGGGTGCTTAGCCAAATCTCGACCTTGCCATATTCGTTTTGCCATCTGGGGTGGTGGTTTTGTTGTTCGGCGGCTTTAGCTACTTGCCCCATAAACTCAAAGGCTTGTTTAAAGTCTTTGAATTCAAACTTTCTATAAAGCGCGTTGTTTTTCTTTTGCCACATCTATTACCTATCTTATCAGATATAATATCCCTGTGGCTTTACCAACTTTAGGAAAACACGCACCTTAGCAGGTTTTCCTAAAATTGAGAGGAGCGATATAGCGCCAAGCCGAAGCTTTTGCAAAGCTTGCAAAACGAGGCAGGTGCGTAAATCACGACGACGGGGTGTGGCGCAGTTGGTAGCGCGTACGGCTGGGGGCCGTGAGGTCGCAGGTTCAAGTCCTGTCACCCCGACCAAAGTAAAAAGCCCAGAGTTAACCCTGGGCTTTTTACTTTGGTGGTCGGCAAGTGCTAGGTACTCTGTTTCTTTGTCTTCAAGCGACCGTACTTGCTTTGCCTCATCATCTGTAGACTTGCGGAAGTATATAACATAACGATGTTTTTCTTTGGGTAATATGCGTGTACTGCCCTCAATGATTTGGGCACAGTAGCTAGTCAGGTCATCAATACTACGCTTACTTTCAGGTAGGTTGAGCACATCAGGATTGTCTTTGAGGCTGCCGACTACTACTTGCTCAGCTCTTTGCTGTTGGTCGGTAGTCAAGGGTACACGAACAATCTTTTTTCCTTTGCGTGTTTTTCTTTTAGGGTCAGCCATACTATTCCTATAGCTTCTGTCACTCTAGCTACGATGTAATCAGCGTAGCAAATAATAAGCTAAGAGGCTACACTTACAAGTAAATGATAACAAAACTAAAGAAAGGTGGTTACCAAAATGAAAAATAATCAAAAGGGTTTTAGTGTATTAGAAATACTGATTGTTATTGTTGTGGTTGGACTAATTGGCGCAGTAGGTTGGCTAGTTTATGACCGTCAGCAAAACAAAACTGATAATCAATCAGCGACAACACAGGGAAGCCAGCAAATGGAAGAAAAGAAAGAGGTAACCCCAAAGCAAGGAACCAAATCAAATGTTCCTGAAGGTTGGGTTCAGTACCAAGATACAACAAATAGTGTTAGCTTTTATTATCCTGCCGATTGGGACAAGAGTAAGTTTCATATATACAAAACTCCTATATCAGAAACTGTAAAAGGCACTAACTTTGGTCCTTATTCTGCTGGGTATATATTCAAAAAAGCTGAAAATAAATGGTATGCAGTAGATTTTGACGGTAATCAAGTCGCACCATATAGCGGATACACAACTGTTACTACAATTACAGCTAGCTCTTACCCAGCAGTTTATGGCTATACTGGTGAGGGCGGCGGTACTTCCTACTATACAGTTTTTACTGATGGTATTAGCTCCTATATGATTGAGCTACCAACTATCTTAGAAGTAACTGACTCTAGTGGTTTTAGTAAACAAAAACAAGCCATTGCTAATTTGGTAGCTTCTATTAAACTTGGCAATTGAGGTTCAATCTTGACTTACAATTTGATAATGTCTTGTAGTTTGTAAGATATATCTAGTAAAATAACAGTCAACTTTCGATCAAATCTTCCAAGTGGTTTGTTCGCCTAGTGATAGCGGTTACAATTCGACTTCGCCCATTAGTTCAAGCTCTGTTTCGTCAGCTCTCAGGGTGTCGCTTAGTTCGATAACCATAGTAATCAGCCTGTCAGTCGGTATATCACCCATATCACGATTGTTC
>CAYUXQ010000008.1:0-25699 GCA_964448925.1 uncultured Candidatus Saccharibacteria bacterium
ACAGTGGTTCGTATGATTTGCCCACCAAATCCCGCCCGTGGACTAAATGTTCTACCTCGTAGTCCAGCACCTTGTGCTTATCGTCCGTTAGAACGGTGTCTAAGAGCTTTTCGGCCAATATCAAGCGGTCTTCACCAACCTTGACTACCGCATAAGTTTCAGCAGCGTTTACGGCGGCTGCGGTATTTGCAACCAGCGTCCAAGGAGTGGTTGTCCAAGCCAGCAAATATACCTGGTTCGCGCTGCCCAAGCCAAGCTGCTTGTCCGAATCATCTGTGAGCTGTAATTTCACATAAACTGATGGGTCGGTTATTTCCTGATAGGAATTGTCCATGGCGACTTCGGCCTTACTAATCGGCGTAGCGTCGCGGGTGCAGTACAGCAGGACCTTTTCGCCTTCGTAGATTTTGCCGGCGTCCCAGAGCGTCTTAAACCCCCACCAAACCGACTCCATGTAACTGGCGTCCATGGTTTTGTAAGCCCCCTTAAAGTCCACCCAGCGACCAATGCGCTCAATAATGTCTTCCCACTCATTGCCAGTAAGTACCATGTTTTCGCGGCAAGTGTTTATGTACTCTTCCAGACTGATTTTGGTGCCAATGTCGCGTTTGTCATGAATACCGAGCTTCTTTTCGGTAAAGACTTCGGCCGGTAGACCGTGGCAGTCCCAGCCCCACACCCTCTCTACCCTCTTGCCTTTCATAGTCCAATACCGCGGCACAGCGTCTTTGACTACGCTTGAAAGCAAGGTGCCGTGGTGCGGCACGCCCGTTATAAAAGGCGGGCCGTCATAAAAAACATAGCTATTGTCAGCTGGTCGCATCTCAACTGACTTTTCAAAAGTCTTGTTTTCTTTCCAGTATTTACTGACCTTGGCTTCTTGGTCTTTGGGGCTCAGCCTTGGCTTTTTAGTGAACTTCACTTGCTCTCTCCTTAAATAAAAAACACCTCTTGAGAATTAACGCTGGAACTCATATGAGCGGTACCATCCAGCTTCCGTATAAGGCGCTTAATTAACACTGTAACGGGTGTTTAGTCCGGCGGATTCTACTAACTCTGCGTGGCTTTCTTTCCGCTGCTTCGCGGTTGATAGCCGCTACTGACGCATCTCCCAGATTGTTGTTTTAATTATAGGTTCTATGGGGGTTTTAATCAATCAGTTTCGGACTTGACACGCGCTGGTTCGCTGTTGGCGTAATAAGCATCAACTTCGCTCATAAGCGGCAGCTGTTCGTTTTCAAACAATTGTTGCAAGTGACCGTCGCCGGCAATAACTAGAATCGCCGGATAGCGCACCACAGCGTAAAGTTTGGCCAACTCCCAGCCTTCTTTGGTTTCCAAACTTAACTGTTCAATTTTGCGGTCTGGGTGGCGCATGTGATATTCGTGGGCGTATTCTTCTACCCGCCCGCCGTGGTCAGACTTGGGATGATAAAGAGCCACAATTCTCATAACCCTAGTGTATATCTTTTGCTCTGCTCTTGCCAGAATTCGTGATTACCATCCGGAGATCCAACCTCCTGTTCTAATTTTCTTTGAGTCGTCAACTTTTTTAGACGATCGTCTGAAAATGTCACAAACTAAAATAGCCCGGTCGTTGTTTGATGAGGCTTAGTTATAGCCTGACTGGATAACTATTTGCCGTTTAGGTATTTGCCGGCCACGCTGAGGGCAAAAGAAGTCAGAATCACAAAAATACTAGCCATAAACAGCCTGGTTACCACCAGCTCAAAACCATAATTATTGTCGTCTGGTTCAAACTGGCCCAAAACCATGGTAATTCCTAAAATACCAAATACTAGCGATGCGCCAATGAATACTTTTGTAGCTATTTTTTGCATAGACTGCATAGATAAATTATACCAACTCCCAGCCAAGCCCACTTACCCCACCCAACCCCTGGATTTACAACATTACTTCTGAACAATTAATGTTAGAATACGTGCATGGCACAAGACGAATTTACAAAGCTTTTCAATCACATGAATAAGCGTTTTGATCAATTGGAAAAACGGCTAGACGATACAGCATCAAAAGACCAGTTTGATATTTTGCTAAAGACTCTTGATGGATTTCTGAAACGACTTGATAATATTGAAGCCGATAATGTTGCCAGAGATGCGCAATATGCCCGGCACGATAGGTGGCTACACCAGATCGCCCAAAAAACCGGTGTCAAGCTGACTCAGCCATAACCAATTTACTCTGCTCGCTACTCATAGAGTAGCTACTAGGATCCGTTTCGGAAAAGCAAAATCATATAAGTTGAAAAGAATATCAAAGTCCATAGCCACCTGTAACGGACTTTGTGCCTAAACATTTTTATTAATGGATATAGACTAACTATGAATGTCATAGATACTATCAAGAGAATCACTGAGTATAACCCGGCATCGTACAATTCGTTAGTTTTATCATAGCTGTTAATAAAAAAGAGGCCAGCGGAGATATTAATTGACGCTAGAATAACTATCCATATAGGGTACGGGTTTGTTTCTTTAGCAAGTATTGGTGTTTTTCTGGCTAACATTGGAATAATCCGGAAGAAGAAGTATAAAAGAAGACCAATAAATATAACATAAAATAATGCAGGCATTTCTTAATGAACATAATACCCGACTTTGCTTATAATTGAATTACTTCGATCAATTTATTCCTTGGGAAATGCATCACTTGTTAAGTATTTTTTATTTTCGGGCTTCTTGTGAAGACCTGAGCAGCTGTTGTACCAAAGAGGTGCCCTAGGGCGCGAGGATTGTTTGACGAATCCCGACCATGTGTCGGGTTGAGGAGTTCCGCAGCGAGCCTGTTTGGTGCCAACAGATGCGTCAAGGCTGAACAGTCAGCCCGAGAGTTTGGTGCCACCTTGGCGGTCCAAGGTGGCAAAAATTAGTTCTTTAAATCCTTTAACTGCAACCTGTTGTACTTCCACAGGAGGTGCAAACATAACAGCTACCGCTACGCTGGGTTTGGTTACCACAGTTATAGCATAGTGGCGCACTGGCATCTTGAGCCGCCTTGGGTTCTACAGTAACCGAAACCGAGGCTCGCGAAACTGACGGAGTCGGTTCGGTCGAAGCAACTGCCTCAATTTCTACTCCTGCTACTTCCATGATAGTTTCTGACAAGGGCGCTACTTCGGTGATAGTCGAATTGATAACCTCGACTGAGCTCGGTACAAGCAGGCTAGTTTGGTCGCTCGGCATGTCGTCTATACTGGCTAGACCTAGTTCTAGGCGGTCATCAAAATTTAGATAAGTCAGCGCCATGCGGCGAAATATGTAATCTATCAAACTGCTTGCGGTACGAATGTCAGGGTCGTCTGTGATACCGCTGGGCGCAAAACTAGTACTAGAAAAAGTTTTGACAAATTTCTTAAGCGGCACGCCATACTGCAAACCATAGCTAACGCTGGTTGCAAAAGCGTCCATTACGCCGCGTAGAGTAGAGCCCATTTTAGCTAGGTTCACAAATAACTCGCCGGGAGTTCCGTCGTTGTATTCTCCTACCGTAAAATAGCCGCGAATACCGCCAACTGTAAATTTAAAAGTTTTACTGTTGCGAACTGTATTGAGCTGATGTCTCCTGGCGTTACGCGGTGCACTGCCAGGAACCAGAGTCTCTACTGCTTCCTGTACTGCGGCTGTAACAGCAGCCATCGAAGCAGCCTCTGGCACCGACAAAGCGGCTGGTTGTGACTGGGTGGCTTTTTTAGCCATATTAAGCGGCTGAGCTACTTTACAGTTATCACGGTATACGGCTACAGCCTTGAGTCCAAGCTTCCAGGCATCTATGTGCAATTGCTGTACATCTTCTACGCTAACATCTTCCGGCATGTTGACGGTTTTACTAATTGCGCCGGAAATAAACGGCTGAACAGCTCCCATCATTTTGACATGACCTGAGTAATGTATGGCGTTATCACCCATACTGCAGGCAAAGACCGGCAGATGTTCGTCTTTCAAATGTGGCGCCCCGACGATAGTTTTTTCTACATCAATAAAATTGATAATATCTTCAGTTTGGGCGCGGTTATAGCCCAGAGCCTCCAGAGCCCGCGGTATGGTTTGATTGACTATGCTCATGGTACCGCCGCCGACTAGCTTTTTTACTTTAACCAGCCCCAGATCCGGTTCAATACCAGTGGTGTCGCAGTCCATCATTAGGCCAATCGTGCCAGTTGGTGCCAGTACCGAGGCCTGGCTATTGCGCACACCGTACAAGGCTGCCAACTCGACAGCCTCATCCCATGCAGTGGCAGCTGCTGAAAGCAGTTCTTCTGAGACCAAACCAGCATCGATTTTATTGACCTCCTCACGGTGCATTTTAAGCACTTTATTCATAGCCATTTGGTCTTTATGGTAACCGGCAAACGGCCCCACTCGTTGGGCGATTCGTGCACTAGTGGCATAGGCATGGCCAGTCATTAACGCTGTTACAGCAGCAGCTTGGGCGCGGCCTTCGTCAGAGTCATAAGGCAGACCCTGGGCCATCAACAGTGCGCCTAAGTTGGCATAGCCTAGCCCCAGCTCGCGGTAGGCTCTGGCATTTTTGCCAATACTCTTGGTAGGGTATTCACTGTAACCGACTAAGATTTCTTGAGCCGTAAAAATTAGCTCTACAGTGTGTTTGAAGCCATCTATATCAAAACTGCCGTCTTCGTTTAGGTACTTAAGCAAATTAATACTGGCTAAGTTGCAGGCGGAATTGTCCAGATGCATATATTCGCTACAGGGGTTAGAAGCGTTTATTCGGCCAGCGTTGGGCGCAGTGTGCCAGCGGTTGATGGTGGTGTCGTACTGCATACCCGGGTCGGCGCATTCCCAGGCAGCCTCAGAAAACTGGCGCATTAGCTCGCGGGCTCGAACAGTTTTAACTGCTCGGCCGTCCTGAACGGCTTTTAAGTCCCAGTCAGCATCGGCTTCCACGGCTTTCATAAAGTCATCGGTCACCCGAACTGAATTGTTAGCATTTTGATACTGCACCGAAAAACTGTCTTTGCCGTCCAAGCTCATGTCAAAACCAGCGGCTTCTAGTACGCGGGCTTTGCGCTCTTCGATTGCCTTGCACCATATAAATTCTTCCACATCAGGATGATCGGCATTCAAAATGACCATTTTAGCCGCTCGACGAGTTTTACCACCTGATTTAATGGCACCAGCAGAGGCATCAGCCCCGCGCATAAAGCTAAGCGGACCACTGGCGGTACCGCCGCTTCCCGAAAGCGGTTCAACACTGCTGCGCAAACCAGACAAGTTAATACCCGAACCAGATCCGCCTTTGAAAATCATACCTTCTTCGGCGTACCAATTAAGAATAGACTCCATGGTGTCTTCAATACCCAAAATAAAACAAGCGCTGGCCTGTTGAGCACGGCCTTTGGCGCCGATATTAAACCAAACCGGGCTGTTAAAAGCTGCTCGCTGGCTAGCTAATATATACTTGAGTTCTTCGCGAAAGTCTTCGGCCTCAGTATCAGTAGAAAAATAGCCTTCTTGGTTACCGGCTCTAGTGATAGTGTCAACGACTCGGTTTATAAGGGTTTTGAACGAACTTTCACGCTTCGCTGTACCCGGTGTACCACAAAAATATTTTTGAGCCACAATATTAATAGCATTTAGGCTCATGGTCGAGGGTACTTCCACATCCTTTTGCTCAAATACGGGTTCATTAGTGGCCGGGTTGATTATAATTGCATCTCGTTTGACCCACTTCAGTGAATCATAGCCTTTGGTTTTGGGCTTTGTGAACAGTCTCTGTACCCGTAGTTTTGTTGCTTGAGCCATGTTTGCTTTACCCTCTTTCTTTAGCCCGCTCGAAATTTTTTGGCCAAAAACTCGGCGGCTTGAGCACTTAGTTTGTTTTTCGGTCTGTTTGTTTACTTCGAGCCTAAATACCTGGAAAAACCAAGTAATTATTTGCTCCCTTTGGACAATCTCATGGTACACCCATTACATGTTCTAAGGCAACAAATAATTCAGCCTAAAAGATGAAGACCTCGAGTTCGGAGTTGTTAGCTTGAAGCTTTCGGCTTATCAGCGCGCATTTGTTTGAGCTCACGCTCAAAACCCGATATATCTTTGAACTTGCGGTAAACACTAGCAAATCGCACATAAGCTACTTCGTTCAGTTTGGGCAGCTCCGACATGATCAGCTCACCTATATCGGTACTAGAAACTTCCGGCTCTCCTCGACCGTAAAGTTCGTTCTCGATACTAGCCACGAAACTCTCTAGTTGCTGCGAGGTGACGGTTGTTTTCTCACAGGCTTGGCTCAGCCCATCTAGTAGCTTGGCGCGGCTAAATGATTGCCGAGTTCCATCGCGTTTAATTACACTCAAACTAGGCCTCTCGACCCGTTCGTATGTAGTAAAACGACAGCCACACTTCAGGCATTGGCGGCGGCGGCGAATAGCCTCTCCCTCTGCAACATCACGAGACTCTATTACTTTGCTGTCTGTGCTTCCGCAGTTTCCGCATTTCATATCTAGTTCTCGCTGTTACCTTGCGCTGTGTAAGATGTGTACGAATGTAATATCTGCATCATGTTTACTTTTTATCTTATCATTAATTCATTAATGTGCTGTCGCTATATATAGCGTCTGTGCAGACCATATTAACTCTAGCTATAGCGGGTTGGCAAGCATTTTGTGTAGTATTAATCACAAGGCTTTTGCCCCGGTTGGTTAGTTTCTTTGCTTTTTAGAACCTTTGGGTTTTTCTTCGTTTTCGACAGGCTCTTTCTCGTCTTCATTCTTATCCTCATCGTTGGTTTGCCCATCGTCTTCGACGCTTCCAATATCGTCCTCATCTTTGGTATCGTGTTTATTGCCACGACGGAATCGTCTTAAAAATGACGGTTTGTCCAGTTCGGCTTCATCGGTTTCAGTTTTATCGTCGTCTGCTTCATTTTCCTCTTCATCTTTATCTATTGCCCATATGTTGGTAGTTTCTTCGGCGTGAAAGTCTTCGGCACCGGTTTCGGGCTCGTCTTTTATTTCCATGTCGATGTCCTTCATAGATTCATCGTCAACCTGAGGTGTTGTACCTACAGGCATGCGATCAAACGACCTAGCCAATTCGGCTTTTTGGCGATCACGGCTAGCGTAATAGGTATCATCAAAACCGGTCGCTACAACGGTTACAATAATTTCACCTTCTAGCTCCGGGTTGATAGTAGCACCAAATATTATGTTGGCCTCGTTATCAGCAGCAGCTGTGATGGTTTCGGCCACAGTATTTATTTCGTGCATACTCATGTCCAGCCCACCGATAACATTGAATAGGATACCGCGAGCGCCGTCTATCGATACTTCAAGTAGAGGTGATGAAATTGCCTGCTGGGCGGCTTCAATGGCCCGATTTTCGCCACTGGCCCGGCCGATACCCATAAGGGCGCTGCCAGCATTTTGCATAACGCTTTTAACATCAGCGAAATCTAGGTTGACGAGTCCATGTACTGTAATCAAATCTGAAATACCCTGCACGCCTTGGCGTAGTACATCATCTGCTACTTTAAAGGCCTCTAACAGAGGTGTCTTGCGGTCGATAGTACTCAGCAGTTTGTCGTTAGGAATAGTTATGAGCGTGTCGACTCTCTTACTCAGTAGTTCTATCGCCAAATCAGCATTCCGGCGGCGCTTTTCGCCTTCAAAAGCAAAAGGACGAGTAGCAAAACCAACCACTAGCGCTCCATTGTCACGAGTTTCCGCTACTATGTGTCCAGCGCCACTACCGGTACCACCACCAGCGCCAATGGTTACAAAAACCATATCAGCTCCTTTTAGGGCGTCAGTTATTTCGGATTTGCTTTCTTCGGCTGCCTTTTGCCCAACTGACGGATCAGCCCCAGCCCCCAAACCGCGAGTCTCTTCCTTGCCAATGTGAACTTTTACGGGTGCCTTACTGTGGTGCAAGGCCTGTGCGTCGGTGTTAATAGCTATAAAGTCGACACCGGTCACGCCAGCATCAATCATTCGGTTGATCGCCGCACCGCCAGCCCCGCCCACACCCACAACCTTAATTCTCGCGAATGTTTCTATAGCGGGATCTACCTGCGGCATAAGTTATCTCCAGTAAATTTAGTTTCTGCTGCTTATTATATAAAAAGAGTGGCGTTGAATGCAATTGCTACTCAGGCATGAACCAGCTGAACAAAAAAATAGTTACTTAAGTTTTTTAGCACGATTTATCAGATTGAACGCACCTGCTTGTAGCTGGTTAAAAAGCCCGGGCTGGGCCTCGGCAAAACTGCCTTCGTGATGCTGCGGTGGACCAAGCAGCATGTCCAACAGCATTAGTCCAACAGCTGGTGCATAGATTTGTTCGTCTAGACCGTCGACCACCTTTGGTATATGGGCCCACGATCCTACTCGCGCTGGCAAACCCAAACAGTCCTTAGTTAGTTCAACTATTCCAGGTAGCTTAGCACTACCGCCAACTAGCACAATGCCACCGGGCAGCTTACGGCTGCGATGGATTCTCTTTAGCTCTTTATCTATAAATTCTAGTATCTCTTCTACGCGAGCTTCGACGATAATTCTAAGCATTTCTCTTTCTATACGCACAGTATCGCCTTTATGGACAAAGCTTATTTCGTTCTTGCCCCCTTTGGCTAGGCTGGCGTGTTTTATTTTGACCATTTCGGCGATATCCAGCTCTGTTTTTAGGCCTATAGCTATGTCATTGGTAATGTGGCTGCCGCCCATTGGGATTACCGCGATATGCTCAACTTCACCGTCTTCTATCACCACCAAATTAGTAGTAGCTGCACCTATATCAACTACGGCTACGCCTGATTCTTTTTGTTTGCGGTCTAGTACCGCTTCGCCAGCGCCTAGGCTAGTTACGGTGCGGTGAGCAGGAGTTACTTCGGCCTTAGCCAGAACCGCGTCTAAGCTACGCATAGCCGGAGTTGAGGCGACTAGTATGTGAGTGTCAACTTCCAGCCTAACCCCGTGCATGCCGACCGGGTCTTTTATGTTGTCCTGGCCGTCCAGCCGGTAGTTTTTGGCAAATACTTGAATAATATCCTTGTTTGGAGGCAGTTGCATGATGGTAGCCGCTTCTTCCACTCGGGCGCGGTCGTCATGGCTTATCACCCTATCGGGCGAACTTATAGCTATCACGCCTTTGCTGTTTATCCCCTGTACATGTGCGCCGTTGATATTTACTGTCGCATTTCTTATTTGGCGACCACTAATCCGTTCGGCTTCTTGCACGGCAGCAACTATAGCAGCGGCAACCTCGTCTACATGCGCTACATTACCCTTGCGCATACCGCTGTTGGGCGCGCTGGCAAAACCTATTATGCTTGGTATTGGGCTATCTCCAGAAAGTTCGCCAACCACACAGCGCACCGCCGAAGTGCCGATGTCTAAGCCTACAAAATAACTAAATTTTTCTTCAGATGGCATACTATATTTTTATTTTAATACTTTTGTACTAAATGTCAGTATACCGCTAGAGGTAGCAACTGGCAATAGAACATAATGAATACCACCTAATTTAACTTGGAACTATTTAGTGAATCATTCGTATCTTTATACAGCATGTATGTCGCCCGGTACACCAGCTCGTCGTCGGGCAACACTAGGCCTGACTCTAAAGCGACCATATTCATCCATGTCAGCGTAATTATGAGTTGCTGAGGGCAATGTTAACACCTCTGTATAAGGCTTGAGACCGACATGCTGGATTAGACCCGCATTTTTTCTCAGCTTATCACGCTCCTCTTCACTAATAGGGGGTATTTGTTTTATATTCTGGCTTGTTGGGTCCAATGTAGCTCGAGTTTCGTGGCTCATTTATTATTTTACTTTACTAATTATTTGGTAGTCTTCGTTTGTCGGACCCGGAATAAGTGATTCACTTGCCGTCTCCGGTAACTCTTTTGTTTCTACTAAATCGTGCAGGAATATGTTAGCGTCGCTGGTCGAATCCAATCCTCCGATTAGTGCCTTGCCCCGTTTCATTTTAGAGTCATTTATTTTAGTTACCAGCTCATCTGCGGTGTCCGGTATTTTAGGTATCTCGGCTGTACTCATTTTTGCTTCTCTCTTTTATGCTGCTTTCTGTTGACTTTTTTCTAAGTCGGCTTCGGCCTTTGCTCGGATGTCCTTGAGTGCAATTCTGGTCAACATATTAAATACTGCCGGGTTAGTACTTCGTAAAATTTTTGTTTCACCGTTTCTAGTAACTTCCATTTCTGAAGTTGTAGATTCGTGCCGCCTATCACTATATGCATGGATGGTGCGTTCACCGGTGCGTATGCGGGTATCGGTCCGACTGTCATGCACACCACCATGCAGTGTGCCTCTATGTGTAACTCTATGATCACTAGTTAGCTGACCAAGTAGGCGGCTACTAGCCTCGTGTCGACTGCCATCGACCCAGCTATTGTGTTTGTTGGTTTGCCTACCAGCAACCAAATCAGCTTCATGTGCTACACCTGCGACTTCGGCAATATCGTCTTGGAGTACTTTTTGCTCTTGTATTGGCAATACATTTGGAACTTTTTCGGTCATTTTTGTTTTTCCTTTTTCTTTTCCGCAAAGAGGTTTTGATATAGCGGATTTTTAGAACAATTTAGTTTTTATTTATCAGTCTTAGGCTACATCTTATCACACTTATACTAAAATTGCAAGCCCCTCTTCTCATTTCGCTCCTGTCAACCACCAACCCCATCACTTTCAGATGACATTTTTCTGAAAGTTTATGAGGGGGGGTTTGTTAGGCTGCTTGTTGGAGTTGTTCTATCCGGCTCCGAGCTTCTTCTTCCAGTCGTTTTAGTTCTGCTTGTACGCTTTCCTCAGTTGTGCCGAAGTTGCCTTCAATAACCACGCCTCCTTCTATGGCTTGATCGGTTTCGCCCGCATTGGCTTGCTCGGTTGCTAGGCTGCCTAAGGCCTCCGCCGCCTGGTGCAGCCGCTCGGCTCTTTCCTGCTGGGCGCCCAATGTTTCGGCTGTTTGAGCTTCAAGCTCAGGAGTATTAATTGATGTGGGGTTTGATCGTACTTTGTTGCCATTGTCGTATCTCCTTGCCATTCAATTGTTAATACTTATAGTATAGCACCCCTTAGGCTGCGGTCAGGATTTCGGCACTGTTGCTAGTAATTAGTACAGTATGTTCAAAATGCGCACCTAGGCTACCATCTTTCATGGCAATTGTTTTGCCGTCGCGAGCGGTTTTAATATGCCAATCGCCAAGCGCCGCCATAGGTTCTATGCAAATGGTCATTCCTTCTATCAGCACCGGGCCAGTGCCAGCCAGCCCGAAATTAGGAATGTTTGGATCTTCATGAATTTCGTAGCCAATGCCATGACCAACCAGTTCGCGTATAACACTAAGTTTGTATTTTTTTTCAAGCACATCCTGAACAGCCTGGCTAATGTCGCCCACACGGGTACCGTCGCCTTTTATGGCAGCAATTCCAGCATCAAGAGCTCTTTTGGTGCCTTCTACTAGCCGTTTGGCGTCTGCACTAGTTTGCCCAACAATAACGGTCAGCGCCGAGTCCAGCACCAGGCTTTTATAGCCCAAGGTCAGGTCAAGTTTGACTACATCGCCTTCTTTTATAGGTACCTTAGAAGGCACACCGTGCACGATGTTTTCGTTTACCGAAATACAAATGACATCCGGAAAACCATCGTAGCCTAGTACTACCGGCTCCATTTTGTTCTTTTTGATAAGCACGGCTGCCCGAGCTGAAATGTCTTTGGGCGCTATTCCTGGAACGGCCATTTTAGACAGTTCTTGCAAGATTCCTGCCAGCAGCCTGCCGCCGGTGCGCATAATTTCGATTTCGGCTGTTGTTTTGGCTCTCATTTATTTAAGCCCAAGTTTCTTCTCTATAGTTTTTTCAATCTGCTCGGGAGAGGCGGATGAATCTATATCTAGCACCGCAAAGCCTTCGAGCCTTAAATACTCAATGATAGGCAAAACTTGTTGGTCATATTCACGAAAGCGCTCAATAATGGCCTTTTCATAATCATCTGGTCGTTTTCTTGATAGGAGGCGCTTTTTGGCAGTTGATTTATCTATAATCAAATGTATGAAGGCATCTATCTGAAGCTCTCCTCGTTTTGCTTTGCTGACCAACCACTCAGCCTGAGTACTAGTGCGCGGACTGCCGTCGAGGATAAACTGATTGTGGGCGGCATCAATTCGGTTAAATTCTTCTTCGAGTACAGATAGAGTATAATCATCCCTTATAATTTTGCCTTGTAGCATTTCGCCTTGAGTCGCTGCGTCCATTTTTTGGCGTAAAAGATTGCCCGTAGAAACCCAAGGGCAATTTAAATGCGCGGCTAACAACTGGCCCATAGTACTTTTACCTGAGCCTGCAAGACCAAGAAAACCGATCATTGGCTAAGCTTTTCTTTGACAATACGGGCAACAACTGCCCCGTCGGCACTAGCGCCTAGCTGGGCTTTAACGGCGCCGATTACTTTGCCCATGTCGGCAGCTGAACTAGCCCCAAGTTCGGCAATCTTAGTCGCTACCACATCTGCTATCTGAGACTCGTCAGCCTGGTCGGGCAAATAGCCGTCAATTATAGCTTTTTCAGCTAGTTCAGCGCTAGCCCTATCTTCTGCGCCGCCTTTTTGATACATCTGGGCTGCTTCGGTTCGTTTTTTGGCTTCTTTGGCTAGAACTTTTTCTATTTGTTCATCGTTTAAACCTGAGTCGCGTGCACCAAGCGCAATAGCCTCATTCAAAAGAGCGGCTTTAAGCCCGCGCAAGGTCTCTACCTTAGCTTTTTCACCAGTCAAAAGAGCCGTTTTTAGGTCGGCTTCTATTTTATCCTGCACGCTTGGTTCCTCTAGCGGCCGAGTTTGAGTTTTTTAACTTTGTCGGCTTTGCGCTGATTGCGCACTATAGCTTTTCGGCGGCGTTCACGCTTGGTAATTGGTTTTTCAAAAGTCTGGCTAGTTTTGGCTTCTGCCAAAACGCCGGCTTGCTGAACTTTGCGCGAAAATCGGCGCAATAAATTTTCGACAGATTCTTTAGAATCCTTACGCGTAACTTGAATCATTGGTAGTATCTTACACTAACAGAGGTAATGATGCAAGCAAATATAGCATTCACCAGTTTCCATTTACCCTTCACTATGCATTTTCTGCTCCCTGTTTCCCATAGTGAACGGATCATTGCTAACGCATGGTAAATAGATAACTGTAAACGGTTAACGGCTGCTTAGAGTCTTTGGGATCGTTTTTGGGCCGATGCCCGCTGGGATTTTAGTACTATGCTTTGCAGTTCTTTAAATATTGGGAAACTTTTGTTGGTGTAGTAGATCTTGGTGTTGCTTTGACGCTCGCTTATCAAAAAACCGATTTTTTCGAGCCTTTTCAGCTCGCGCTGAATGTTGCCGGCGTCTTCTTTTATAAGTTTTGCGAGCCCCCTTACATGAGTCTTAAAGTCTGGATATTTGGCATAAACAACTATGATTTTGCGCCGAACTCGGCTGGTTATAAATGTATCAAGCATAATATTTAGACTCGCTAGGTGTATTCTTCCCTGATTTATTTACTAAAAACATAAGCACCTCATTGTTATTAGAACAACACTACACTGTAGTATAGAACAACAATTTATTTTTTGTCAAAAACTGAAAATTATCGAATGCAAGGTAAAATGAGGTTATGCATTTTTATGATGTTTGGGTGGCAGATAGCCGCTTTCAGGCCGACAAGTCTCTGACTTATCATTCGGAAGAAGAACTACCTTCCGGTGCTGTAATAACTATTCCTCTGCGCAACAAAATGACCACGGCCTTTGTTGCTGGCAGATCAAACAAGCCGTCTTTTGCTACCAAACCAATAAAAAACTTGATAAGCCAGGTACCCATGCCGGCGCATAGTTTGCCCTTAGCACACTGGATGAGCAAGTACTATTGTGCCAGCCTGGGTGAATGCCTGCGACAATTTGCTCCCAGTAAGCCTACCGTCCGCCAAACCAAGCCGCCGGCTCAAACACCAGCGGAGCATTCGGATCTAAAAATGATTTTGGACGCTCAGCTAGGCGGCGACCAATCAGCTGCTATCAAAAAAATATCGGCTGTTAAAACCGGATCGACCCTTCTGCACGGTCAAACTGGCAGCGGCAAAACGCGTGTTTATTTGGAGCTGGCAAAAAATACACTGGCGAAAGGACTATCTGTCATAATCCTAACTCCCGAAATTTCGCTGATAACTCAACTGCAAGTAGCGCTGGCAGACTACTTGCATGCTAGGGTTTTTGTAATGCACTCGAAGCTGCCCCAAAGCCAGCGTAAAAAAACATGGCTGGGTATTTTAGAATCAACTGATCCTGTGGTGGTAATTGGACCGCGTTCGGCGCTGTTTGCACCGGTCCAAAAACCTGGGTTAATTGTGCTCGACGAAGCCCACGAACCGGCATACAAACAAGAACAATCCCCGCACTATCAAACCGCCCGCGTAGCCAGCCAGCTAGCGCATTTAACAGGCTCTGTTGCTGTTTTTGGTACGGCCACGCCCGCGGTAGCTGATTACTATTTAGCTAGCCAGAAAAACGCCGTAGTAAAAATGAGCCAGCAAGCGCTAAACGGCAATCACCCAAAAACCGTATTTGAAGTGATTGATATCAAAAACCGGGCTAACTTCAGCCGAGATAGCTATCTCTCTAATCAACTGATCGAGGCCGTGGACAAAGCTCTGGCGGGCAACCAACAGGCCTTAATTTACCTAAACCGTCGCGGCTCGGCACGGGTGATTCTATGCAACAAATGCGGCTGGCAAGCGCTGTGCCCCAACTGCGACATACCCCTGGTTTACCATGGCGATAGCCACCGAGCCATTTGCCATACCTGTGGCTTTTGGCAAACACCACCAGTTGCCTGCCCTACTTGCGGCAACTCCGAAATAATTTACCGTTCTATCGGTACCAAGGCCCTAGCCGAAACGGTACAAAAATTATTTCCAAACCACCGCGTCGGTCGTTTTGACAGCGATTCAGGCGCCGGTGAAAGTTTGCATGACCACTGGCAAGCCCTGCGACTGGGCAAAATAGACATTCTGGTTGGCACGCAGCTGCTGGCAAAAGGATTAGATTTACCAAGACTGGGCATGGATGGCGTTGTAACTGCAGAATCCAGCCTGAGCCTGCCCGATTACACGGCCGAGGAACGGACTTTTCAGCTTCTTTACCAAGTGGTCGGTCGAGTTGGTCGCGGACATGGTAAGGCTTGTGTGGTTGTGCAGTGTTACGACCCAAAAAGCAAAATTATAAAAGCCGCAATTGAGCGCGATTACAGTAGTTTTTATAAGAGTATTCTAAAAGAAAGACAGGCTTTTCGTTTTCCGCCTTATGCATACCTGCTAAAACTAACAGTTCGGCGGGCAACGCCCAAAGGAGCGCTGATTGCCGCCGAAAAACTGAAAAAAATAATGGTTGAACAGCGCCTGCCAGTTGAAATAATTGGTCCGGCGCCAAGTTTTTTTGGCAAACGAGGCAAAAACTACTACTGGCAAATCGTGGTAAAAAGCAAAAACCGCGGGCATTTAGTCCAGCTTGCTTCCCTAGTCCCGCAAGGCTGGAGCATAGACCTAGACCCAACAAACCTTCTATAAGATACAGAGGTGGGCTATACTGTTGAACATATATGGCTACCAAAGAAGCTATAATTTCCTTGCCCAACGCTCACCTGCGTGGTAAATCTGCCCGAGTGGGCATAATTACGCCCCAAATTCGCCAAATTATTGAAGATATGAAATCGGCGACTCTAGACTGGGAAGAATCGCGTCCTCACGAAGTCGGCGTAGCGTTAGCCGCCATTCAAATCGACCAGGCTTACCGTATTATTGTTATTCGTAATGATTTTGACAAAAAAGAAGACAAAACCTTTCATGTATTTATAAATCCCGAGATAATCAAAACTGAAGGCGAACTTGAGGAGGATTTTGAGGGGTGCCTTAGCGTACCGGACTTTTACGGAAAAGTCCCGCGCTACTCCAAAATTCGCATGCGAGCGTTAAGCGAAACCGGCCAAGAGCTAAGAGTTAAAGCCGAAGGCTTTTTGGCCCGTGTACTGCAACACGAAGTTGACCATTGCAACGGGCTAGTTTTTGTAGACCATATCCACGACAAAAAAGACGCTTTTTTCAAACTAACCGACAGCGGCAAACTAAAAAAACTATCCTATGAACAAGTCGAAGCCTCTGGAATACTCCAAGAATAGTTTTGTTTTTTTTGGTACCGAGCATTATTCCGATGTTGTACTAAAAACACTTCTTGAGCGTGGTGTTGTTATTTCTACCGTGATTACAAAACCTGATTCTAGGTCCGGTAGAGGGAAAAAAATTACACCCCCTGCGGTCAAAAAAACAGCTGAAGGCCGAAGTATTAGAGTTTTGCAGCCAAATAGCTTAGACGAGATTCGTGACAGCTTAACAGAGATAAATTGTGACTTTGCGGTTTTAGCAGCCTATGGAAAAATACTTCCGAAACGAACACTAGACTTATTCAAAGACGGCATTATTAACATACACCCTTCTCTGCTGCCCGCCTGGCGCGGACCGTCGCCCGTGGAGGCCACCATACTGGCCGGAGAGTCCGAAACCGGCGTGAGTATTATTAAATTGAGCCAAAAAATGGACGCCGGCCCAGTCTTTGTCCAAGAAGCGATAAAGTTAAACGGGACAGAGACCAAACCTCAACTGTACAACCGGCTGTTTGAATTGGGAGCAGGGCTATTGGCGAATAATTTAGAAGCAATTATAAGCAAAGAGCTAACCCCAACCGTACAAGACGAATCAAGTGCCACCTATTCAAAGCTTATTTCAAAGGCAGACGGGATTTTAGACCTCAGTAAAAAAAGCGCCGACCAGTTAGAGGCAGAAGTTAGAGCCTACGCTGGCTGGCCAAGGAGTAGAATAAACCTAGGCTCTCATCTGTCCGGCCTCAGAGTTGGAGAAGTGGTAGTTACAAAGGCCCGTGTAGCTAAAAGCGCCCAAGATGGTGCTTTGATATTGCCCTGTTCGAAAGGCTTTTTAGAAATTCTAGAGCTAGTTGCACCTTCGGGCAAAACCATGAGTGGCGAAGCTTTCCAGAGAGGTTATAAAGCCTAGTTAGCGGGTGCTGGGGGCGGCTGCTGAGGTGGTTGAGGCTGCTCGGCAGGGCTTGGACCGGTAGTCTGCAAAGCAGAATGCGTTGCTTCGACTATTGATGGAGCTTGGGCTTTTATCTCGGCCTTTAGCTTGGCTAGTTCGTCGGCTACAACCTGTTTATAGTTAGGAAAGTTGGATTCTAGCCAAGCTAAAGCGCCAGCTTCGTCGTTGCGGTCAATAAATGCTTCAAATTCGTCCAGCTGAGCGTCTGTCATTTGTTCGGCCAACTTCATACCAACCCGCAGTTCGAGCGTTTCGTATATGTGGGCCAACATTTTGTTTTTTTCTGCCGGCGGCAGACTACCTAGGCCCAGTTCTTGCAGTAAATTGTCGTCTAATTGAAACATGCTAGCTAAAATTGTAGCTTAAAGTTAATGGTTTAGCCATATTCCTAGAGTTTTCAGACAAATCTTAATGTATGCCTTTAACGAAGGCTGACAATTATTTTGTTAATTGCTTCCATTTGATCAGTGTTGACGATTCGGCCGTTAACAAAAATCATTGTCTCCCCGTTATACTGGCCAAATTTAACGATAGTACCGCTCGTGCGTCCATATTCACTCATAGCTTTGCTAATTGATGATGTTTCATTTCCAGGTGCTACTTGGTGAGCTACGGTCCAGGGCATTTCTTTTCTTAGGTTTAGGTTATTTACGGAATTAGCCCTGCCAGGTGTATTTGGTACATCAGGTGTACTTGGCCCACTGGGGGCTGTTGGCTGCTGAGCTAATTGTTCGTGCAGGTGCTTGATGGTGTTTTGGTCGCTTAAGTGCTGGGCTTGGTCGTTCAGGTGTTGAATGGTTAGGTCGCTGTTCGTGGCCTGCAACTGGTTAATGTGGTCTTGGGCAGTTTGCGGGATGTGGTTTGGGTCGGCTCCAAAAAAGCGCTGGTAAAAATAAGCTCCCGCTACTCCGGCTACTCCGGCCAGTGCTAGTGCTCCAATAACAGCTGTTTTTTTGCCAATTGCGCGTTCGTGCTTGCCATTTTCTTGAATGTTTGTAGTTTTGGGCGCCAATTTATCAACTACACTTATATAAGTTTTACCTAGTTTAACTTGGGCTTTACCACTAGAATCCTTGAGGTTTTGACGCTGTTTTTTTATAAATGCACCCAAGCCAGCCAAAGACAGCTTTGATGCTGAAAAACGAAAACTTTTAGACTCGTTTTGGCTATCTTCATCAACAACCTCACCTTCTACATCTTCCCATTCGTGCTCATCATCGTTTGGTGTATCACCGCTATCACCTGGTGCTTCTTGTGCTACTTCGCTAATTGCATCTGCATCAATTGGTGTTTCGGTTGGCTCAGAATCTTTAGCATCATTAGGCTGTTTTTTTGAGTTGGCAAAAAGGCCTCTCAATCCATTGATAACTACTGTACCAGCTGCTATAACTGTTGCTTTGATACCTTCTTTTTCTGAGTCTTGACTTGCTGTGTTTTCTGCTATTTGGTGTTCATAGGCAATAATTTCGGCGGGTACACCGCATTCTGGGTCATTTAGAGCAGTCCAGAAGTCTTTGCTGCCCCTAAGCCTGCTTATCCCGCTGTCTTCCCACGCTTTGATCATCGCGTCATATGAAGCTTCGGACAAGGTATTTTGGCTGTCGCCGACCACATTATCGGTAGGCACTTCATCAGAGCCGCCAAAAGATCCTGGGGGTATTTCACCGCTACCTGCCGTTTGCTGGTTACGACCTAGAGCTTTTTGATGTTCGGTATTTACAATGTCTTGCTGGGTTTGTTCAGTCATGTACCAAAATATGTCTTGAGCGGCTTCGGGGCTAAGGTGAGCTTGCAGGGATTCCCAGTGCGTAGCTGCTTTTAATTCACGGTCATTCTCCGCTATTTCGGCTAAATCAATTTGATACTCCGAGCTAACACCGAGACCTTCAAGAAACGCCCGTTCGGCCTGGTCCAACCCCACTCCGTTACCTCGGTAAATATTCCGCACCTGCTTGCGCCTACCGCTTACATCGTCTATGGCATATGTTCGAGTAGAAACCACCCCGTTCTTATTGGTATTTTCAACGACTTCTACACGGGAATAGACCTTTTCATCAAGGCCTTTCCAGGTATCAACAGCACCTTTTACGACTTCGCTCATTTGAAAGATAACTCCTTAACTTGGTATGGATTCCCACACCTTTCAATACATATTATACTAAGAACTGGATAAAAAAGCAATAGTTCTATGCGGCCGTTCAACGATGGTGTTTTCCCTTACAAGCCTAACGGTCTTACAGGGGTAACCCCTACCCCTACAATCCCACAAGGACTGTCCTTGATGATGTCTTTTCTGAGTAATAACCCCTTACAAGGACAGTCCTTGTGAGATATTGTGGGATAGTGGATGTAGGATAGTAGGGCTTCTTTGTTTGTTGTAGAGCATAGGATTCTGTAGGGTGTGAGGAGGTGTCTAAGGCGTGGTTTACGACTAGGCGGTTTTGAACCGTCCTAAAATACTAAAGCTAGAGGGTACGAGCTTTGGTTTCGCGGGTGTAGAGTTCTATGCGGTCGCCTTCGGCTAAGTTTAGTTTTTCTTCGGTTTTTAGGCTAATACCACACATATTGCCTTCTAGTACTTCTTTAACATCGGTAGGGCCGGATTTGAGGTTGGTTACTTCCAAATCTTCAGCCAGTAGTTCTTTTTCCCGAAAAACTCGTGCTAAAGCAGGTATAGCCAATCGGCCTTTGGTGACTTCGCCGCCGCCAATAGTTTCGGATTTAGTTGTCTTAAATACGCCCTTCACAAGCAACCTACCTAACTCAGTTTCTACCACTTCGGGAGCTAGCAAGGCTTCTAGTCGTTGTTTTACATCTTCAATAAGCTCGTAAATAACATTGTACAGCCGTACCGATACTTTATCTCGGCTGGCCAGCTGTTTTATATGAGTTGGCATACTAACATTAAAACCATAAATAATGGCTCCGGAAGTAGCGGCGGCGTGGATATCGGATTCTGAGATAACGCCTACGCCAGAGCTAACGATCCGTACAGCGACCTCTTCGGTGTCTAGCGTTTTTAGGCTGTCGGCGGCCGAGGTAAGCGAACCCTGCACATCGGCTTTGAGTAAAATGTTTAATTCCGACAGCTTGGTGGTGCGGCTGATAACTCTGAGTAGCTCAGAACCAGTTGAAGCAGTAGCGCGCCCGCCGGCGGCTCGTTGTCGAGCTACAGCGGCGGCTGCCTCACGGGCGGCTTTTTCGGTGGGATATTCTATGAACTCGTCGCCGAATTCGGGTAAGTCTTTAAGCCCAGTAATTATTACCGGCATAGAAGGACCGGCTTTGGGCAGAATTTCGCCGCTGGTGTTTTGAACGCTACGGACTTTGCCATAGGTTGCTCCTACCTGCACCGAATCGCCAGCTTGCAAAGCGCCCTGTTCTATTAGTGCAACGGCTACGCGGCCCAAGCCTTTGTCTAGGTGGGCTTCAATTACCAGACCTTCAGCGCGTCCGGAATGTTCAGCCTTTAGTTCTTCAAGGTCGGTAACCAGTAGGATCATATCGAGAAGCTCAGGTATTCCCTGCCCAGTTTTGGCGCTTAGCGGCAGCACTACCGTGTCGCCGCCAAAATCTTCTGGCACAAGTTGATTTTCGGCTAACTGGGCCTTCAGCTTGTTAAGGTCTGCACCTTCTTTGTCAATTTTGTTGGCGGCAATTATCATTTTGACTCCAGCCTGGCGAGCATAACGAATAGCTTCAAGAGTTTGGGGTTTTATACCATCGTCGGCTGCAATAACAATTACGGCCAAGTCGGTTAGCCTAGCGCCGTGTTCTCGCAAAGCCGCAAAGGCCTCGTGCCCGGGAGTATCTAAAAATGTTATATACCTATCCTTGTGTCTTATCTGATAGGCGCTAAGGTGCTGGGTAATACCGCCGGATTCGCCAGCGACTTGGTTAGCCCCGCGAATGGCATCTAGTAAGCTAGTTTTGCCATGATCGACATGACCCATCATAGCTACCACTGGCGGCCGAGGTTCGGCATTATTGCCAACTTCTCGTTTAGGGCGAACAGCAGTTGAGCTTTCTGGTTCTTTTTTAATAAGCTCGATATCTTCTAGACCCAGCTCGCCAACGATAATTTGAGCCGTGTCAAAGTCGATCGACTCGTTGACGGTAGCTAGAACGCCGTTTTTAAACAGTTCGGTAATTACTTTACTTACGGGTAGGTCTAGTTGTGCAGCGAGATCGCCAACGGTGACTTGCTGATTGATTTCAACGACTCTATCGGACATTGGCGAGCTCCTTTCATTACTTTAGGTTCTTGAGGGACAGGGCTATTTTGCGGTTTTCGGTATCAACCTCTATTACCTTGAACTTTTTCACTTCGTTGAGTTTAAAAAGTTGTTCGGGGTCGATGGATTCGTCATCACCCATTTCGGACACATGCACCAGGGCCTCAATAGACGAACTAAGCTGCACAAAAGCACCAAACGGTGTAATTCGGGTGATCTTGCCCTCAACGGTGGCGTCTTTTTTAAAGGCTTTGACCTCACTTAGCCACGGGTCGTCGCTCATTTGTTTGATCGACAGACTCAACCGGTCTTTGTCGATAGCAATAATCTTGGCCTTAATGCTTTCGCCGACTTTGACATATTTTTTGGGGTCTTCAACTCTTTCCCATGAGATTTCCGAAATATGAATCAGGCCTTCTATACCGTCGACATTAACAAATGCGCCAAAGTCGATAACACCGGTAACTACTCCTTCTACCTCGTCACCAATTTTGAGTTTTTCAAGACGGCCTTGCATGTCACCGCGCACGGCTTCTTTTTCGGAAAATATCAACTTATTTTCTTTACGACTAAGGTCCAAAATACGAACTCGCAGGATTTGGTTAGTTAGAGCGTGCAACTTGGTCAAAATTTCGTCTTTGTCTGCATCCGAAACTCTAGGATAGTGTTCGGCTGCCAACTGTGAAACCGGCAAGAAACCACGAATTCCTTCTAGCTCCATTAGCAACCCACCACGGTTAGCGTCATAAGCTTGGACTTCGGTTATCTCTTGGTCATCAAACAGGCGTTGGAGCTCAGTCCAACCGCGGTCTTTGGCGGCCCGCTTCATGCTCAGTAACGCATAGCCTTCGTCAAGTTCGGGGTCAACTACGCTGGCAGTTATAGTCTCCCCTTCAGTTAGGTTGCCACCACCGACTTCGCGGCGAAAAATAACTCCAATACCTCGATCGCCAAGGTCTATCCAAACTTCGTGTTTTTTGACTGATGTAACGGTACCTTCAACGACATCGCCGGTTTTGAGCACATTGATTTCGTGTTCAGCCAGTAACTCGTCCATAGTAATAGCTTTGGCTTTGGCTGTAGTTTTTGTAGCGGTTTTTGCCATAGTTAATTAACTTTTCATGCCTCCTTTAATAATATTTACCTAAATAGCTAAGGACGGAAGGCGACCCCGTAAACCTTAAAACCATATAAGATTAGCTAATATTATAGATGTTTGTCCCTTCTTTGTAAACAGAGATGGGCTAGCCTGTCTATTATAGTTGTCTTAGTTGGTCTAAGTGAGCATCAGGTATTAAATATAAAATTAATCAGTGCAATTAGTGTAATCAGGACTTAGTATTCAGCTATACTGTAGGCATATGTACCTGGGGATAGATGTGGGCGGAACAAAAACTCTGTTTGCTGTGTTTTCAGCCGGCGGTAAAATATTGAAAAAAAATAAGATTTTAACTCACAAAAACTATGCTCATTTTTTAAAAGACGCCGAAAAAGAACTAGAGAGCCTAGTCGAATCAAAGAAAGTTACTGCCGTCTGCTGCGCAGCACCAGGTAGAATTGATCGAAAACAAGGTATAGGCATGGATTTTGGAAACCTGGCTTGGCACAATGCGCCAATAAAACACGATTTAAAAAAACTGCTACCCAGAGCGAGTGTTTTTGTAGAAAACGATGCCAACTTAGCTGGGTTAAGCGAAGCGATATTAGTCCATAAAAAATATAAAAAAGTAATGTATATTACTGTCAGCACCGGAATAGGCGGCGGAATTATCATAGATGGTAAGATAGACGAAGACTTTGCTGACTTTGAGCCTGGCCAAATGGTAATCTCGCACGAAGACGGTTTGCGCAAATGGGAATCGTTTGCCAGCGGCTCGGCGCTAAAAAAACGCTACGGTTTACTAGCCAGCGAAATTAACGACGCCAGCATATGGCGGCACTATTCACAGGACTTAGCCGTTGGGCTACAAGAGTTGCTGGCTGTAGTTCAGCCAGAAGTTGTAATTATAGGTGGTGGGGTAGGAACCCATTTTGAAAAGTTTAGCGCTTATTTAGAAGGTGAGTTGTACAAGTTGCAAAATCCACTAGTCAATCAACCGCCTATTATAAAAGCTAAGCGACCCGAAGAGGCGGTTATATATGGATGCTATGATTTCATTAGGCAAAATGACTAGTTGTTTAATAAAAAAAGGCGTGGTGCTAGCGGGCCTGCTATGGTAGTTACGGCTCTGTCAAACAAAATTAGCTCTAAGCAAACCAAAGCCTTTATAGCTAAACTGGCCAGCGACTTTCCGCAGTATAAATTTGCGCCTGGTACCGAAGAACAATGGTCGCCAAAAACTCAAACAATTTATTACAATCCAGATCAGCCAGTTTTAAAGATTCGCTACGGAACTCTACACGAACTGTCTCATGCACTACTAGAACACACCGACTACACCAGCGATTTTGAACTGCTAAAGCTAGAAGCTAAAGCGTGGGAACTAGCAGCTTCGATCGGCAAAAAATACGGCGTTAGTATTGACCACGACCACATTCAAAACTGCTTAGACACATATCGCGATTGGCTGCATCGACGCAGTAAGTGCCCTATTTGCGGTGTTCATGCTTTGCAAGACAGCCCCAAAAGCTACCGTTGCCACAACTGCGGTGAAAGCTGGCATGTCACCAACGACCGGTTTGTGCGGTCTTATCGACGGCGCAACCGTAAGCCATAGCCTAGCGCACTGGACTAGCCCAAACTTGGTTCAAGTCGATTTGCAAGTGTGGCTAATACAGCCTGCTAGGCTGTAACAATCTAATAAACACTCCGAAAAAAGGAGTGTTTATTAGAAAAAGCGCAAAGAATATTAAGCGACTTTTTTAGTGCGGCGGCTGATGCGTCCGCCAGCGGCGCCGGCCAGCCGGGCCCTTTCGCGGCCAGTCAATCCGTCTTTGCCTACCTGGGCACTAGCAAAACCACCGGTTTTGCCCATTTTTCCGCCCATTGCACCGATACGGGCATAGAAGTCCGGACCGTACTTGTTCTTATTGGTTGCGGCTGCTTTGGCTCCGCCATTCTTGGTACCTGCCATTAGCTTAGATACTCCCCTGTTTAATTACTCGTTTTCGCGGTATTTAAAAAAGGCCTCCCCACACCGGAAAGTCCTTCTGCAAATTACCCCTAAACTATGCTTATGGTATCACTTAATCATGCTCATGTCAATTAGATTTTATGCCCTCGGTCATGGCCTTGCAGTCATGCTTAGTTTCCCTCTATTAATAATATAACATTCGCAATACCAATGAAGGTACTATAGCCACAACAACAACCCAACCGAAACAATTCCAAGAATCAAAATGAAAACCGCAATACGAGCGCTATGGACGGACTGTTTCATTATGGACCCTTTAGCCAGCGGGTTGCGGCCAATCGCTGTTATGGTACTGGCGATTGTTCCATAAATTAGCTCACCCTCTATGACCATTAGCGTAAAGAATACAGCTAGCGCGGCTATAATGCGCAGGCTGCTGATTTCGTGACCAACTAGGCTGTTGCCCAGACTTTTTAACCAGTTGTTTTCTTCGGGTGATCCTACCATTTTGGGTGGTTTTATAGACACATCCATTTGCATAATAGCTACATGCACATCTACCGGCTTACCTTTGTTGTCGCGAGCAATTATTGTTTCGGTTTTTTGTCCAATAAAGTCATCGATTGCTTGGCCGACTGTCGGCTTGGTTGGGTCAGTAGATTTCATTAGTATGCCCCTCAAAGGACTAACGGCCAGTAGGTCTCCTTTAGCTACCGAGCCATTGATGTCAGAAATGTAGGCTTTGGTAGGCCCACTACTAACTATGTAGACTTCGCTACTGACTGGAGCAACCGTAAGTAGGCTATCACTCATACCAACTGCAATTCCGATTGTTTTGTCTTGGTCAGCTAGTGAACTTGTCTGCACTACTGGATGGCCCTGAGCATCATCTCCGGCTAGCTTTACTGCCATAAACTGCCTCAGTTCGGTGTCGTTACTAACATATCCCTGAGAAACACCTGCCGAAACACTACCAGACAAACTAACCACTGCCACACATACTGCCAAAGCTAGTGTTATTAAACGCTTACCATAGCGGCGGGCCAGTGGGCTCCTTGACGCTTGGCTGGTTCCGGCAGGCAAAGTTTTAGCCCTTATACTCTGGTGCCCCGCTTCAGTAGGTTTTGCGCGATGAGCAGATTGAGCTGTGGCGCGATTTCTCTGCAAGGCTTTTCGGCAGCGAGCTGAGCAAGTCTTGGCGTCCCGTCTACCAAAAAACGGATTACCACAGTTTATGCAACTTTTTATTTTTGACATC
>CAYUXQ010000009.1:0-24912 GCA_964448925.1 uncultured Candidatus Saccharibacteria bacterium
CGTAAGTCAAGTGCGCCGTGTTGCATAGTGCCGTATATTGCCCCCGGTCCACGCAGGCGCAAGTCGAGTTCTGCTAGCTTAAATCCGTTTGTTGTGCTCTCCAGCGCCCGTAGCCTTTGGCTAGGTGCCTTACTGTCGCTCATCATCAAAAAACAGTAGCTTTGATGGCCCCCACGGCCCACTCGGCCGCGCAGTTGGTGAATTTGGGCTAAACCAAACCTTTCGGCACCCTCAATTAGCATTATCGTGGCATTAGGTACATCCACACCGACTTCTATGACGGTAGTGCTAACTAAAATGTCATACTTTTTTGCAACAAAATCTTGCATTACTTGGTCTTTCTCGGCTGATTTCATCCGGCCATGAAGCAAACCCACCCGGCGGGTTTTAAAGTCTTTTTTAGAAAAGCGTTCGTAGATTTCTTCGGCAGACAGGCCCGAACTGGTATCGCTATCAGTTATCAAAGGGCAGACCACAAACATTTGCCGGCCTTTGGTCAGTTCTTTTTCTATCTCCTCGTACAAGGCAGAACGAGAGTTAGGTGAACAAATCTTAGTCTTGATTATTTGCCGTCCAGGAGGCAACTCATCGAGTATTGATATATCAAGCTCACCGTACAGCGTTAGAGCAATACTACGAGGAATGGGTGTTGCGCTCATATGCAGCACATGGGGCATGTGACCAGCTTTGGCCTGGAGGGCCTTGCGCTGCTGCACGCCAAAGCGGTGCTGTTCGTCGATAATTACCACTCCTAGTTTTTCCATGCCAACTTTTTCAGATATTAGGGCGTGAGTGCCAACAATTAATTTAATATCGCCACTAGCAAGCCTATCCTGAACCTCCTGCTTTTGCTTGGGTTTTAGTCCGCCAATCAATAAACCAACTTCGTTTTCTCTACCGACATTAGACATAAGTTTGTAAAGAGTTTCGGCGTGTTGGCGGGCTAAAATTTCGGTCGGTGCCATAAGCGCTGCCTGCAGGCCGTTTTCCATAGCCATCAGGGCTGCCATGGCGGCCACGACCGTTTTGCCGCTGCCAACATCGCCCTCTATCAGCCGGTTCATAGGTGTATTTTTTCCCATATCTTGTAGTATCCGCCAGGCAACTCTTCGTTGAGCGTTGGTGAGTTTGAATGGCAAACTTTGAACGAACTTTTTGGCCAAAGCTTCTTTGAATGGGACCTTCAGAGCTTTGCCACTGGCGAATTCCTGCTTGTTCAAAAGAGCGGCTAGCGAAAGTTGAAATACTTCTTCAAAAGCCAGTCGTTTTTTGGCGGCATGTAGGAACTTTGCGCCACTCGGGAAATGCATTTCACTAGCTGAAAAATTGTAAGGCTGTAGTTTATAGTTTTTTAGAGCCCAATCAGGCAAATGCTCTGGCAAATCCCCAGTTGTCCGGATAGCTTCGCGTATCAGTCGGCGCATTTGAACAGATTTTAAACCTTTCGTTTCACGGTAAACTGGGATTATGCGGGCAGTATTAACCGGAAAGTCGCCGGCTAGCTCGGCCGAAGGATTGGTAATACTAAACCGCCCGCGCCTCAGAGCGTATTCGCCTGACACAAAATACTCTTGGCCAGTTTTAATGGCTCCGGCGCGGTAAGGTTGATTAAACCATACTAGCCGCACACTGCCAGTTTCGTCCGAAGCCAGTGCTTCGGTTATATGCATGCCGCGCCTCACATATCGGCCACTAGCTTGAGTTAGTTTTACTTGTAGGGTAACTAGGCCAGGGTGCAAATTTTTTATAGAGGTTATTTCGGAATAGTCTTGGTAGCGCCTGGGAAAAAACTCCACTAGGTCTGAAAGTGTTTTTATACCAAGGCTGGCCAGTTTTCTGGCCATCTCGTCTCCCACTCCTTTGAGCTCTTCTACTGGCGAAGACAGTTTCACAAGACTAGTTTAACAGTGAAAGACTATTTCTTCTTGAGGCGCAGCCACAGACTGGGTCCAAAATAAATTGGCGCCAGCATCGGCTGCATGACTTTTTCTAGGCCCAGCATAACATTTTTGCCAAGCACTTTTTTGACCCTTGGTGAGCGCAGGTTGCTGCCGGAAAGTGCGGTTTCGACTTCAAAACCAGCACCTTCAAGCATCTTGATGATAGCCCTGGGATGATGATTCACAAAAGGCAGTTCACGGTCGTTTTTATTGGCCTCGGAGCGAATATCTACCGGTGTTTGCGGCACTCGTTTACCACGCACTCCATATCGAAGGCGGTTCAGAAAATGAGCATCGTTAGCAAACTCTAGTACAAATGTACCCCCCGGCTTGAGCACACGGGCGATTTCGTTTAGTTCTGAAGCCGGGTCGGGCAAGTGGTGCAAGACTCTTACAACTAGAACCATATCAACTGAAGAATCAGGCATTTTTAAATCAGCTGCTTGTAGTAATTTTTTCTCTACCTGAGGTACATCTTTTAGGTAAATTTTTGCGATTTCAAGCTGTTGTTTACTGGGCTCGGCAAGCACTACCTTGTCGGCGAAATTTGTTAGGTATTTACTGAGTCGGCCATAGCCCCCGCCAACATCCACAGCTTTCTCAAAATGGCGTTTTTTAAGTAATCTTTTTATAGCCATTTCTGCGGCAGCGTGTTCGTACTCTCGTCCAGTCCAATAGTTCTGATAGTTATAAGAACTATCGTTGTATTGATCCGCCTTCCGTGTTTGTTTTTGGCTTTTGGACTTAGACTTTAGACTTTTTACAGTTTTAGGCATTACTTTAATTCTACCAGAGCTGAATCCTTAAAAGCTTTACCTCGGCGCAATAGCAGACGCCCACCGCTAAAGTCTTTACTCACAAAAGTCTCACGGCTAACACCTTTGCCATTTAGATAAACGGCTCCACTTTGAAGTAGTCGACGAGCGTCTGTATTTGAAGCAGCCAAGCTGGTTACCACAAGTGCTTCGATGATTGAGCCGTTTACGGCCGCTTGAAAAAAAGGAATACCTTTTTTGAGCTTAGTTAGCTCTTCCTCTGTGGCATCTGCAAGCGGAACTTGAACAGTTAAGAATTTTGCCGCTATTTCGGCCTCGATACGCTGTTTTTTGCCGTGGACTAAATCAGTAACTTCGCGTGCTAAGACGATCTGGGCTAGTCGCTTTTCTGGTGCCGAGGAGTGCTTTTTCATAGTTTCTCGGATTTGCTCATGATCTAAAAATGTAAACACCGCCAGATATTCTTCAACATCACCGTCGTCGGTATTGACCCAAAACTGGTAAAATTCGGCAGGTGTAGTTTTGGCCGGGTCTAGCCAAACCGCTCCCTTTTCACTTTTTCCAAATTTAATTCCAGTAGATTTATCAACCACCAGAGGCATAGTCATAACATGAACTTCTTTGTTCTCAACTTTTTTAACCAGCGGAACTCCGGAAAGCATGTTGCCCCATTGGTCGGAACCGCCTATTTGTAGCTCAACTCCGTAGTTCTGGTTCAAATGCAAAAAATCAAAGCCCTGTATAAGCGTGTAGCTAAATTCAGCGTAACTTATGCCGCTGCCGCCTTCACCCATTCGGTCAGCAATGTAGTCACGCTGGGTCAGTTCGGTCATTGAATAATGCTTACCAACTTCGCGTAGAAAATCCAAAAACCGTATGCTTTTAAACCAATCAAGGTTGTTTACAAACACAACATCGTCGCCTGCAAACAATTTTTCTATCTGGGCTTTGATGGCAACAATGTTTTTGGCAACTTCTTCCTTTGGTTTCAAGTCTCTTTCTACAGCTTTCCCGCCGGGGTCACCCACCATAGTGGTTGCTCCGCCGAGCAGCAGAACTGCCTTCCAGCCAGCTTGGGAGAATCGCTTAGCCAGAATCAGAGCAGCTAAGTTACCAACGGTCAGGCTGTTACTACTGCCATCAACTCCGTGGTAAAAAGTTTTCGGTTGGTCCAACCATTTACTAGAACTGAATGTCCGGTCTTTTATAAGACCTCTCCAGGCTAGTTCGTCGGAAAAGCTCATCAGTTCTTTCTCAGTTTTTTACTCATTAATATTAACTATAGTATACCTGAGACGAAAGGTGTTTTAACGACAAAAGAAGCCATGAGCATTCTACCTTCTTTAAAGCCCTTCTGTTTTGCTATAATTATACGGATAGAAATGAGCAGATTTAGATGAATCTTAAACGAACCGGTGCCCGCGCTCGTAGGTCATCGGCTAATAAATATGTGACTACCCGTAAGGGAAATGTTCTAAAGGTGCACCGTTCGATTGGCGAAAAATGGTCTGGCGCCCGTGCTGCTAAGGCCCGCCGAAAGGTGGAGCGTCTTCGTGGCTTACCCAAATCACGCTTGAAACGATTCTTTTGGCGTTTACACCCCAAGCGGCTATACGCCTACTGGTTCAGCCGCGACGGCGGCATTATGGCACTCAAAATCGGTGGGATACTTATTTTGGCATCGTTTGTTTTTCTGTTGAGTGTTTTTGCCTACTTCAGAAAAGACCTGCCTACAATTACAGACTTTTCAGGCAGTAATTTAGGCGGCAGCATTAGTTATTACGACCGAACTGGTCAAACCCTACTTTGGCAGGACTATAACGGCGTTAAGAGGGTTCCGGTTCAAGGCGCCGAAATTGCTCAAGTTATGAAAGACGCAACCATAGCCACAGAAGATCGAAACTTCTACAACGAAAAAGGGTTTGCCCTTCGTGGTATTGCCAGGGCAGCCATAAATAACACCATTAAAAAGGGAGGTACTCAAGGAGGGTCAACTATTACTCAGCAGTTGGTCAAACTCACTCAGGATTGGACCGAACAACGAACCTTTACTCGCAAGATCAAAGAGTTGATTCTTTCGGTCGAGCTAGAGCGCAACTATACGAAAGATCAAATTTTGACTGGCTATCTTAACATTGCTCCTTACGGCGGAGTAGACCACGGGGTACAGGTTGCGGCAGCCGACTACTTTCATACCAGTGCAAAAAATCTGACTTTACCACAAGCTGCTATGCTAGCCGCCATACCTAAAGCACCCTCGGTTTATTCACCTTATGCCAAAGAATATTTTGATAAAGAAGCATTTTTAAACCGCTATAACTATGTACTTGATTCGATGGTAGAGACCGGCAAAATATCCAAGTCTCAGGCCAGTGAGGCGAAAAAAACTGACATTTTAGCAACCGTTCAACCACAACAGGAAAAATACGCTGGTATACAAGCACCCTATTTTGTATTAGCTGCTAAGAACGAAATCCTTAAGCGATGCTCGGATAGCAAGGGTAACTGTTCGGCCGGCGGCTGGAAGGTAATCACGACCCTCGACATGAACTTACAGTCAATAGCTGAAAAAACCGTACAAGACAACCGCCGAAACGCCTTAAGTCACGGCGCCGACAGCGCCGCTCTGGTAGCTGAAGATGTAAAAACCGGACAGATGGTCGCCCTAGTAGGAGGAACCGACTTCAATAACCCGGACTACGGCAAAATCAACTACGCCCAGTGGAACATATCACCCGGTTCGTCTTTCAAACCTTATGATTACGCTTCGCTAATTGAGTTCAATAACAATGCTGGCGCCGGCTCGGTACTCTACGATGTCCAGGGAGCCTTACCTGGATACCCATGTACAGTAAAAGGCCTGCCTCCGCCAAAAGGCAAAAGTAACTGCTTACAAGATTATGATTTTCGCTACCCAGGACCAATCACACTTCGATATGCACTGGGTGGATCGCGTAATGTCCCGGCTGTAAAAGCCATGCTGAGTGTTGGAACAGACAAAGTCATATCTACAGCCAACAAAATGATGGCAACCGAAAACGCCTACAAATGTTTTAACCCAGGGGTAGATGTAAACACTGCGACTAAAGCCGACCAATCAGCCTGTTATGGTGCTTCGGCTCTGGGCGATGGCGCCTACCTGCACCTCGATCAGCATGTAAACGGTCTTGCAACTCTAGCTCGGCTAGGCAAGGCAATTCCACAGACCTATATCCTCAAAATTTATGACTCTCAAAGCTCTACAAAACCGCTCTACGAATGGAAACAACCGAAAGGTACGCAGGTAATCAGAGAAGATGCTGCCTATATAGTTAACGATATGGCTGCCGACCCCAGTGCATCGTATCTGCCGGCCGGTTTTTATAAATGGCACCGCTACAACGGCTGGAATACCGCCATAAAAACCGGCACAACCAACAATGGCTTTGACGGACTGATGACTGCCTGGAACACTAAGTACGCTGTTGGTTCATGGGTAGGCTATCATACTCGCAATAAGGCGCTCTCAGGCGCTATGGAGTATTCAACCACACCGCTAGCTCGCGGTTTTATGACGGCAGCTCTTGATTCTCTAAATACTCAACCAGTCAATTGGACTGCACCAAAGGATATTCAACATTTGCCTGCTTTTGTTGTACGGACACATGTTGGTATAGGCTCTGTAGAGCCAAGCCCCTCAACCGATATTTATCCTTCGTGGTACAAGGAAAAAAACAAAAATTCTAAAAACGCTACTATCGATAAAGTGAGCAACAAACTGGCCACCAACTGTACCCCGGCGTTAGCCAAGCTAAACCAGGCTGGCAACAGTTCGGCTGAACATTTTTCGGTTGATCAGTATTACGGCGCCGGAGCTGCAAATAGCGGTAACACTAGCGCCAGTGATGATGTACATGTTTGTGGAGATAGCCCTCCCTCTATTACTGTTACGGTTACCGATAACTTATCCGGCAACCCTAATGAGTGCGACGGTAGCTGTACGATAGCAGTAGCTGTTTCTCAAGGAACTCACCCATTAGATGACCCTGCCAAATATCCGCAATTCCCCGGTACGGTTAATATCTCAGTAAACGGCCAAGTGGTAAAGACATTCTCCACCAAAGATGTTTTGTCAATTACCTATACGCCGACTGCTTCCGGTAGCTTAACAATTTCTGCTCAAGTAATCGACAGCGTTCTTTATGACGCTACCGACAGTACAACTGTGGACGCCTCAACCGCTGCTGCCTTTACTATTAGTCGCACCGGCAATGTCATCAACTGGAGCCCCTATAGTGGGGCCGATGGATATAAGATCTATTGGTCTAATTCTGCTGGTTCGCCTGGATCCACAAGTAGTAGCTTTTTTGTAGTTCCGGGTTCGGCTACCAATGTTAGTGTCAAAGCATACTCAGGTGGTACTCTGCTAGCCACATCTAACACGCTCTAGTCCTTTTCTAAAAAAGTATTCAAAGCCGACCGCACATCAGATACAGAAAGTAAAAAGCTTTTCTTCAAACCGTCTTTTGGCCCAATGGCCGCTTCAAAGCCGAGTTTTTTGGCTTCAGCTAGCCGCTTTTCAGCAAAAGGCACATGGCGCACTTCACCACTTAAGCCAACTTCTCCATATACCACAGCATTCTTTCGTAGTTGCATACCGCGAGTTGCGCTAGCAATTGCCATACAAACAGCTAAGTCCGCTGCTGGTTCATTAAGGCGGATACCACCGACAATGTTAATGTATATATCCTTATCACCAAGTTTGAGCTTGGTCCGGCGTTCTAGTACGGCAATAAGTAGATTGATTCTGTTTAGGTCAATACCGCTAGCTGTCCTTTTGGGATAACCATAGCTAGTTGGGTTAACCAAAGCTTGAATTTCTACTAGTAGCGGTCTGGTGCCCTCCATGGTCGCATGGACTACGCTACCATCACTTATCTGTCTCTCGGCAAGTAGAGCCGCCGAGGGGTTATCAACCGATACAAGCCCCTTTCCCTTCATCTCGAAAATACCTGTTTCATTGGTCGACCCAAAACGATTTTTTACGCTGCGTAAAATTTTAAACCCGCCGTATCTGTCACCTTCTAATTGCAGAACAACATCAACAACATGCTCGAGAACCTTCGGACCAGCTATAGAGCCTTCTTTAGTAACATGACCGACTAGAATTAGCACTGTGTTTGTGGCTTTTGCCGCTGCACTCAGCAGTTGAGTGGAGTTTGTGATCTGGCTAACTGTACCGGCTGCTGATGAAATTTCGTTGACAGAGATAGCCTGAATAGAATCAACAACTGCAACTTCAAAACCATCCGATGCTATGGTAGCAGCTACATCGTTAGCAACTGTTGATACGCCAAGTTGCAGTTTTTCAGTCTTTACACCCAGCCGTTCAGCCCGAAGCCCTACCTGGTTAACCGACTCTTCCCCGCTAACATAAAGGACCTTGTGGTTCATCGCGATTTCAGCGCTGGCTTGCATAAGTAATGTACTTTTACCGATTCCTGGTTGACCGGCCAACAAGACAACACTGCCAGGCACTAGACCACCGCCTAGAACTTCGTCAACTTCGGCAATCTTTGTAGAAATTCGAGGGGTCTTTGATGTTGCAGCTAGCTGCAACGAAGTTGTGATGATCGATTTGCCGCTCGCCCCGGCTGTAACAGTCGAAACATCTAATTGTTCTACCAGTGTATTCCATTCTCCGCATTGTGTGCATCTGCCGGTCCAAACGCTAGTAATTTGGCCGCAGTTATTGCAGACATACTTTACCCCTATACCTTTTTTCGCCATAACATCATTTTAGCACCTATAAATTGCTGAGCTTCTACTGGTGCGGTTCAGGCATGTAGTCGGAACTAAGTGCTTTGTCTAATTGGCGTAGTTCATTGGCGATTGAATTTCGGACAGTTACCAGCTGGTTGTAAGTAGCTATATCCTGCTGTAGTTGGCTGACTCTGCTGTTGTAGGAGTTAACTTTCGCATTATAGGAGGGCACCCCATCATTGTAGGCAGGTATCTGCCCTGTCCCACGCAAATTGTCTAGTCTTGCTCGGCTAGCCTGCAGGTCTGCCAGCTGAAGACTCAGCGAGGTTTCTTTGGCATTAATTTGATTTTTTAATAGTTGTAACTTTTCATCATCAGTTTTTATCTGGTCGACTCTTCTACTGAACTCGCCTTTGTACCTAGCGGCAAGCAAGGCCACGGCTGAGCGGTTAGAAAAATATCGTTTGTAATAACTCTCCAGTTGCGGCGGCAGGTTTGAGATTTCAGTACCGAAAATTGAATGCATTTCATTTACAACCTCGCCAGGTTCAGTTTTCTTATAAGAGTTAATGGTATCTACCAGTCGCGGGTCCTTAACCTCATTCCTATAATAATTAAGTAGGAGGTTGTTGATATTTTCTTTTTCTTTAACCTCTAATCGATCATAGGCAGCATGCAGCATCTCATGAGCCGCAGTGACTTGTTCGACGCCTTCTAGTCGGTTGTCTTTGACATCATAAACATATATCCCCCGTTGATCACTATGATAACAACCGAGTACAATAGTTTGCTCAGTTGCTGTGCATTGCGATCGAAATGTTGTAGCATCAGATATAATAGCTGGACGATTCACATAAAATATGCGGGTAGCATAAGCCGTCATGGTATCATCTTTGGCTAGCTGAACGACTGCTGCCGGAGGAGCATAGTCCCTAAGTAGCCACCAGTCTCTAAGACTATTGCGTTCGGCATAAGCTGCAAATGGAACTGCCAAGATTGCCAGGGCCAACAGGTACCCAAAAATTTTACCGAATATCTTCACTATTGGTTTAGTATAACAACTTTAGTCTGAGTCGCAGCTTATTCGTGAGCAGAGGTATAAACTAGTTCTTCGTTTTTCGCTTTAGTAGGTTTTTTAGCGCCTACGCTAACCACATCGCCTTTTTGATAACTTTCGTCGAGGAGCCCGGCGGCTATTTGGTCTTCGAGAGTTTCTTGGAGTAAGCGACGCATAGGGCGAGCGCCATTAAGGGCATCGTAGCCATTTTTAAGCAGATAGTTTTTGGCAGCTTTATCTACTTGCAAACCTACACCCTTTTTGACTAGGCGCGAACGCAAGTCGTCCAGCTGAAGCTCAAGTATTTGCAGGGCGTCTTTTTTAGTTAGAGCTCTAAACACCACAATTTTGTCGATTCGATTTAACAGTTCCGGTCGCATCATTTTTTTGAGTTCTTCATTAACTTTGGACTTATTAGCAGCATGCAGGTCGTCAAGGCTGTCTAATTCCTTGCTTGTGGAGGCGGCAAAACCAAAGCCTGCTTCTTTTTGTAGTTTTTCAGCGCCGACATTGCTGGTCATGATGACAATAGTGTTAGTAAAGTCAATCTTGCGTCCTTTGGCATCGGACAGCGTGCCGTCTTCTAGCACCTGCAATAGCATGTTAAATACATCTGGGTGGGCTTTTTCGATTTCGTCAAACAGCACAACACTATAGGGTTGTCGTCGAATTTTGTCGGTTAACTGTCCGCCGTCGTCATAACCAATATAGCCAGCAGGAGCACCTACAAGACGAGCAACAGTATGATGCTCACCAAACTCACTCATGTCGATTTTAATAAGTGCGTCCTCGCTGCCAAAAAATTCTCGAGCTAAAATCCTTGCAAGTTCAGTTTTGCCCACTCCCGTTGGCCCAAGGAAAATAAACGACCCAATGGGTCGCTTTTCACTAGAAATACCGCTACGGGAACGACGCACAGCTCGAGCCACGGTTTCAACCGCTTCATCTTGACCAATAATGTATCGATTTAGATTCTTTTCTAGGTTCACTAGGTATTTTGCTTCGCTTCGGATAACTTTGTTAACCGGTACTCCGGTCATCCGGGCAATCGTTTCGGCTACATCGTCTGAACCTACGGTAATCGGCCTTCCGGTCTTATGCTTTGCTTCGAGTTTTTTTATTCGCTCGGTAATCTGACTGGCACTTTGTTTTTGCTGGGCAGCCCTTTCGTAGTCTTCATTTTCAACAGCATCTTCTATGCGATTATTAACCAGCTTTAATTCTTTTTGCAAACCTCGTAAGGCAGGAGGTGTCTTGCCCTTATTTACCCTCAAGTGCGCCGATGTCTCATCGAGCAAGTCTATGGCTTTGTCCGGCATAAATCTGTCTCGAATATACCGTTTGGCGAAAGTTACGGTATCTTCCAGCACTTCATTGCTGACCTTAACACCGTGAAACTCTTCGTAATTCTTTTTTAAGCCTTTTAGTATAGCAAGAGTTTCGGAGTTGGTAGCTTCTGGGACTTGGACAGGCTGGAATCGTCGTTCGAGTGCCGCGTCTTTTTCTACATGACGGGTATACTCATCAGTCGTTGTCGCTCCAATCATGTGGATTTTACCGCGTGCGAGGCTAGGTTTTAGTATGTTACCGGCATCCATACTCCCCTCTGCTGCACCAGCGCCAACAATTAAATGCAGTTCATCTATGAAAACTATGGTGCTTCGGTCATCTTCTAGCTCGGCAATCACTTTTTTAAGCCGGTCTTCAAATTCACCACGATACTTAGTCCCGGCTATCATTCCGGCTAAATCCAGAGTAATGATCCTTTTGTCTAGCAAGCTATCAGGAACTTCTTCGTTAACGATCCGCTGTGCGATGCCTTCCACGATTGCTGTTTTGCCTACTCCGGGCTCGCCAATCAATACCGGGTTATTTTTTGTCCGTCGGTTAAGAATAGTTATGACTCGGCGGATTTGCGGTTCGCGTCCTACTACTGGGTCTAGTTTCTTTTTTCTAGCCAACTCCGTTAGGTCGGTCCCAAAAAACTCTAGTGCTGTTTTTTTGCCACCCTTTCGGCGTCTGCGACTATCAGATGAGCTCCCTTCTTCATACTGCTGTCGGTTTAGAAACTGCTCTACTTCGGCAGAAAGCCGGTCGATGTCTATACTCATATCCCGAAGAAGAGTGGTTGCTCGAGCGTTTTTTTGGCTAAGCAGGCTAAAGAGAATGTGCTCCGTACCGCAATGGTCTTGACCGAATTCCTGAGCGATTTCCCAGGCCATCTTAAGTGTTAGCTTGGCAGTTTCAGAAAGTCCTTTGCCCCCCATGTTAATCACTAATGTTTTTGGGGTTAGGTTCAATGCTAAACGCGCCCGGTCTAAAGTAATTCCGGCTCCGTCTAGAATTTTGGAACCCATCGAGCCTTCTTGGGCTAGAACGCCTAATAATAGATGTTCAGTGCCTATGTAGGTACTCCCGCTGGCTCTGGCGATAGCATCACTGTGCTTCAAACTCTGCAAAGCATTGTTTGTAAGATGGTTCAAGAACTCCTGAAAGTCTGGTGTGTTAGGTATCATGTACTTCCAGGATAGCATAAACTGGCACTCTCGAGTCAAGAGTGCTAATTTTGCATAAAGGGCTTTTTAAGCCTTTGGTAAATGCGATAAGTCGATTTTTTTATCATCTCTCAACGCTACGCAAACTTCAGCAATTTCGCCATGATCCAAAAGCTCGGGGTATAGGAGAGTGTTTATCACCGGTTCGCCAGTTTGGATGTCTCTATAATACCTAGTTCCATTTTTCCCCTTATATTCATTTTTGCTTATGCGTCTATCTACTCCGCCTTTTATTTTATGCTTTGGTTTAAAGATGAATAAGCTAGCCTCTTTAGAAGATATTGGCGGTCCATTTAAAGGACCCCATGTCGGTTTATACCGTGGGTCGTGTGTGGAGAAAATATAAAAGCTACGATTTTCTTTATCTATAATCGAGCCCTCTAGTGCCACTCCTGGATTCCAAGTAACTGTGGTCCCGCCCTCGGCATTATTCCATGCCACGCAGGTATCCAACAAGACTCTTGCCTGGTGTTTTAAGATTAGCCTGTTACGATAGTCATTTAGAGTCCTTTGGGTAGGGTTTAGTTCTGCCGTGTCAGCCTTGGTTTCTTGTGCAAGTGCGGTACCGGGTGTCTCAGCTCCAACACCGGAGAAAAGCGCTCCAGCTGCCAAGATTGGCACAAGTCTTTCTTTTGACCTCATTGACCCTCAACTTCGCCGTTGCCAGCATCCGTGCCGTGTTCTTCGATTGCTTTCAGCAGACTGTCTTCTAATTCAGACTTTCTCTTTAGTTTTTGAACTACAGGCTTTGATTCTACTTGTTCGACATCAGCTATTTCTTTTGGCGGTATTTCTTCTGGTTGTTTATCGTCTTTACCAGTTGTTTTTTCAGCCTCTACATCCAGTTCAAAACCAGTCAATTTGCCGGCTAGCCGAACATTCTGGCCAGCTTTGCCGATAGCAATACTCAGCTGGTCTTCAGCTACAAACACGGTGGCTTTGTTGTCTTTGCCTATCTCGACCTTTTCTACGTTGGCTGGCTTCATGGCATTTGCCACAAATGTTTTTTCGTCTTCGTCCCACACTACAATATCAATCATTTCTTGGCTGCCAATTTCGTCTCGTACGGTGTTAATTCGAGTGCCATGACCACCCACAAAGGTCCCTACTGGGTCAACTCCCTGGACATTAGATGCCACGGCAATCTTGCTTCGAATTCCGGCTTCGCGAGCAATAGCCTTAATTTCTACAGCCTTATTTTCCATTTCTGGGACTTCTGCACCAAATAATTTCTCAACGAATTCCTTGCAGCCGCGGCTGACAATTAGCTGGGCACCTCGAAAGTTCTTTTCGACATCTTTCAGATAAAATTTTAGGCGCTGACCCGGGTAATAACGCTCACCTTGTATTTGTTCTCCAACCGGCATTAAGCCTTGGGCTTTACCCAGTTCTACCCGCACAATCCGGCCCTCAACACGACCAATAACACCGTTTACGATAGTGCCTACTTTATCTTCAAACTCAGCTAATACAATTTCGCGTTCGGCTTCGCGCAAACGCTGCAAAATAACTTGCTTGGCAGTTTGGGCAGCCACTCGACCGAAATCTTCAACCTTTTGGATAATTTCTACACTTTCGCCAAGCTTAGCGTTTTTGCGCATAACTTGCGCTTCGCCCAAACTGATTTGAGTTCTGTCATCTTCAACTGCCTCAACGATTTCTTTTGTAACAAAGGCTGTAACTTCGCCCGTATTAAGGTTCATAGTAACCCGTACTTCCTGTTCACGGTCACCATAGTCGCGGCGCCAAGCAGCAGCCAGTGCTTGCTCAACCACTTCCTGAACCTGTTCTTCGGGCAAGTTTTTTTCTTCGGCAATTATTTTGATTGCACTGGCTAGTTGTTTAAAATCCATTTCCATGCTTACTCCTTATATAGTTTCCGTCCTGTTATTAGGCAAGAGTCGAACGACCTACGGACTCTTAATTATCACTGTGTCCGTAGCTGCGATGTTCATTATTAGACTATTGCTATGCGCTCCAGTCCGCTTTTTGCTTTTTCCTTGCTCTTGTCACAAGCGTATAACACGGCATCTACCCTTTTCTTAATTCTCTTAATTCAAAAAATCCGACCTGCCGGCCGGATAAATCAACACTACTATTGTAACTGGTTTACTGTATTTACACAAGCTCAATTATATTGTTGATGGTCGGCCCCGCTTGACCTCTGCAAACAGATGCCGCCATTAGACAATAGTCTCCCTCGTAATTACTGTGTTGGCACCAAACTCTAGCCGCAAAATGCAGCTTTTTTATTTTCTGTGGGCCAATATATTCTAGTCCGTCGCCCTGTGCGCTACCAGAACGATATTTTACTTCAACGAAATAAATAACCCGTCCTTTCTGAGCTATAATGTCGATTTCACAAACTTTTGTTTTCCAGTTTTGGTCTAGTATTTTATAGCATTGAGATTTGAGCTCTTCGGCTACCACCTGTTCCGCCACCAGACCAACTTCAGTTGTTCTCATCCCTTTACACTCGCTACCGGCGCAAAACTCATTCGGTGAATGTCAGAAATCGGACCATTCTTTTTTAAAGCTGCACGATGTATTTGCGTACCGTAGCCGACATTTTTCTCAAAGCAGTACATGGGGTACTTTTTAGAAAGATTTCTCATAAACTGGTCCCTTTTAACTTTAGCAAAGACACTTGCTGCAGAAACGATTGGGTATTTAGCATCCGCCTTAGCCTCAACAATGCATGTTTGAAAACCTCTTACGAACGAGGGTAAATAATCGACAACACCGTCTAGGATAATATTCTCCATTGGCAGTATGTTCAGCGCCCCTAACGCCCGTTCGGCTCCTATTTTTAACGATCCAGCCAGGCCGTGATAATCGATCTCCGCAGGGCTTACCCAGCCTTCACCAAAAGAACAGCATTTACTTAACAAGTCAAGTAAATTTTCGCGCTGGATTCTTGTTAGTTGCTTCGAGTCCTTTAAGCCATCTGGCAAATCGCCGGTTTGGCGAGCAGCTACCACTACTAATGGCCCGGCCCAGGCTCCTCTGCCAACCTCATCGACTCCAATCATAGGATTAGATTATATAGTTTAGCAAACAGAGTCTAGATTTATTTTTTGGCTTCTTGCTCTGAGCTCTCGACTTGCGGTTCTTTTGCGGCGTCGTGGGCGGCCAAGGCAGCTTCGGCTTTAGCCTCTTCTTTTGCTTCTTTTGCAGCTTTTTTTGCCTCTTCGGCTTCATGTGCTTCTTCGGCGGCTTCGTGCAGCTTTGCTTCTTCTGCCTCGGCGGCTTCGTCGTGAACAGCATTTACCGCGTCTTTATCAAAGCTTACTCCGCTTAAGCGAGTACCCTTACCAGTGAGTTCGCGCATATAAGTTAAATAATTGCGGCGTACTTTGGCTCGTTTTGTTACCTCGACTTTTAGAATATTGTGTGAATGTATGGGGTAGCTTTTTTCGACACCCACACCGCCAGACATACGACGGACGGTAAAAGAACTAGCTAAACTGTTCTTTCGACTAACTCGAATGACCAGTCCCTCGAATATCTGGATCCTTTCTTTGCTACCTTCACGAATTTTTTGGTGAACGCGAACGCTGTCGCCGCTACGAACATCGACAACCGACTTTTTCTTGTACTTTGCCTCAACTTGGGCTGCAACACTTTGCATTTCCGGTAAATTCTACACCAAAAAATCAATAGTTACAAGGGTGAAGACTGAGTTTCTTAGCGTAAAAGATTGATGTATTTTTCTACCGAACTAATAAGCTGGACTCTTAACCCGCCTTTTATGCCTAACAAGCTATGTCAAACATTGACAACACGATAGACCTCTTCAAGGGTTGTTTGACCATCAATAACTTTTAGTATGCCATCGTGTAGCATAGTGCGCATACCTTCTTCGATAGCTTTTTTCTGCAGAGCTTCAGTACTAATTTGAGACGGAGGTTGGCGCAACATTTCTCTCACACCCGGCGTCATTACAAATTGCTCGCGGATAGCTATTTGGCCAGTAAACCCAAACGGGTTAGACTCGGAAGAGCCTTTTTGGTAGAGGGTTAGTTGTGATAAATCGGGTTTGGGCAGGTTGGGTGGGAAGGTGTTAATAACCCCTTGCAGCTGGGCCACAAGAGCTTCATCGGGCTGAAAGGGTACTTTAGAGCTGTCATCTAGCCGGCGCACTAAGCGCTGTGCCATGACTAAATGCATGGCATTAGTAAACAGTGGGTTCTGACCGATAAGATCTAGCATGCGGGTCAGGGCAGCGGCAGCACTGTCGGCGTGAAAGGTCGAAAGTACTAAGTGCCCTGTAAGTGCACCCTGCATGGCTGTGCGAGCGGTATCTTGGTCACGAATTTCCCCAACCATCACAATGTCCGGGTCTAGCCGCAGCACAGCACGAAGCTTGTCGGCAAAACTAACTTCCTTTATTCCTCCTTCCACTGGAATCTGAACAATACCGGGCATATTGTATTCCACAGGATCCTCTAGAGTAATAATTTTGCGCTCTGGTGTATTTAGCGTATTTAACAACGAATATAAAGTAGTTGTTTTACCTGAGCCGGTTGGACCGACCACCAGAACCATACCAGTGGGATGTTTTATAACATCGTTTACTACGGTCGATTCTTGTTCGGATAACCCTAGGTTTTCCAATTTGAAAAGTTCTAACTTTAGGTTGAATAGCCGCATTACAGCATCCATGCCATAGACCGTCGGTACGGTCTCGACGCGCAGATTCAAAGTAACTGTCTCACCGGTAGCCAATGTGTACTCCTTGCTTATGTGGCCAGCTTGGGCTTCGGGCGCATCAGTAGAAACATTAGCAGCGCTTGCTAAAGCGGCGGTCAGATGGCGGTATTTCTCTTGAGAGATGTAGGCTACAGGGTGTAGAACGCCATCTACCCTAAATCGTACTCTTGTATTGTCACGCTGACACTCCAGGTGGATATCACTTGCTTTTAGTTTGTAGCTTTGTTGCACTAAATAAGCAAGCATGTCATCTGGTCGAACTTTGTCGAGTGTAGCACTGACTTCGGCAATCATTTTTTCGTTAGCCGAACCAGCAGCAGCAAAACCAATGTCTTGGTATTCGATTTTTTTCGGTGGATCATATAGCTGCATGTACTCCGCATAGCCAGTCTCGGAAATGATAGAAAAGTTGGTGCGCTGATCGGAAAAACGAGTTTTGAGGTTGTTGATAGCTTGCTGCGAGGTCATGGTCAGTATCCCGAAGTGGATATTGTGTTCGTCAGCAGTAATAGGTATGATTTTGAGCTCATACATTTCTGGCACACTAAGAACTGACCCAAATAATTGATGCTCGAGTTTTGAAGTATCGACATAATCAAGGTGTAGCACCTGAGCGCGTCGCTGTGTCCGCTGTTCTTCTTCGGTTCGAGCATCTTGAGCCATACATTCTAATTAAAACATAAGCGCCTCAGATGCCCCAAGACTTTACCCGAGGCTGTAAATAACCGTAAAGTAAAGATAGTGAGAAAAATCGTTTTGGTAATTCACAATGTGCGTTCCTGTCACAATGTTGGCAGTCTACTGCGTACAGCCGAAGGATTAGGAATAAAGAAAGTCTACCTAACCGGCTATACCCCCTATCCTGAAATTACGCAGGACTTTCGTTTACCGCATATCCGAAATCGGCTCACTAAATTAATCTCTAAAACTGCCCTGGGCGCAGACAAGAGTCTGGACTGGGAATATACACAAGATGTTTTCGGGCTACTGGCCAGACTAAAAAAGAGTAATATAGTAATTGCAGCCTTAGAACAAACTACTAACTCGATATCTTTAAGCGAGTTTAAATCATCAACTGATCTAGCCCTGGTAGTAGGAACAGAAACAAGCGGCTTAGAGCCGGAAGTTCTTGCGATTTGCCAGGTCGTATTAGAAATACCGATGGCAGGAAAAAAAGAATCTTTCAATGTTGCTGTAGCTGCTGCGCTGGCGCTATATCATCTTCAAAGGTTCTAAAACTAACACCAAATAGGCTGGACAATTATCTAATTAGAGTTTAGAATAAGCATGTTAAATGACCGCCAAAATAAAAAATGCGGCTCATCGCCGTGCAAATCGACAAAAATATCGACCCAAAGGGGTTAGCCGGCATAAGTTCGAAAAGGTTTACTGGCCTTATCTGCCACTAGTTGTCTTGATTACCGGCATACTGACCTTTGGTAGCCAAGGTGGCGCCTTTGCAAGCGCCGCTATAAACAAAGTTAGCAACGGCCGAGTGCTTGCCTATGCAACCAGTATGAGCATTGGCGGTCTACTGGCAGACACAAATGCCCAGCGTAGCGCTAATGGTATTACCTCTTTATCCCTCAACTCCAAACTAAACGCCGCCGCCCAGGCTAAGGCAGATGACATGGCTACTCGTAATTACTGGAGTCACAATACCCCTGAAGGAAACCCCCCTTGGATTTTTGATAACGCACAAGGGTACGCCTATCTAAAGCTTGGCGAAAACCTAGCGACCGGCTTCACAACCGAACAGGCAGCAATCAACGGCTGGATGGCAAGCCCGCCTCACCGAGAAAACCTACTAGACCCTGATTTTTCAGAAGTTGGCTTTGGCTACGCCAATAATCCCGACTATACCTCCGCGGGAGGCGGTCCTATGACTATTGTGGTCGCACACTACGGTAAACCAAATGGTGCTTCAAACACTACTCCACCTACTGCTCCGCCGGCGCCCCCACCAGCCGCCCCTACTGTACCGCCTCCATCAGTGCCTCAATCAACTGCTAGCTCGCTGCCCACAGATAGCCAGGCCTCAAACGAGCCACAAAAACAACAGCCCGAACAACCTCAAAAAACGCCAATCAACAAAACTGAAGCCGTACCAGCAACGACCGAAGCACCAACAAGCGCGGTTACTCTCTCCTATAGAGCCTCCAGAGCTCAGGTAGCTTTCGGAGCAACGCCCATAGCAACAGCTGCTACGGGGCTGGCTAGTTTTGGTGTTTTAGCAGCAATAGGGCTTTGGGCAACTCGGCATGCCTTTCGTTTAAAACAGGTCTTAACCACAGGGGAACAGTTCATTTTTCATCATCCATTAGTTGATGTTTCGCTACTCGCACTAGCCGCCATTTTATATCTAATGACTCAAACCGCCGGACTTATCAAGTAGCCTATTTAACAACTACATTGGTCGCACCAAAGACTGCGGCAAGGTCTCGAAGACTAGTTTCATTTACATCGATTGCTTGGGGCAATCTGATCGCTTGCTTTTGAGCCGGAGGACCAGTGACTAATATAACCTCTGTCTCACCCTGATATCCATCTAACTTCTGCTTGAGGTTGATAAGCAGGTCTTGGTCACTACTATCCTCAAGTCGAATATAAAGCTTGGGGCGTAGTGCTGTTTCGGTCTGCGGAGGTTCAATAGCAACGCTACTTGCTAATGAGGCACTATCTTCACTATTTAATAATCTGACTTCGTCAACCAAAATTTTTAATTCACCATTGTCCGATCCACCGCGGCCAGAACCAACTTTGCCGCTTATTATTACAACATTGTCTCTCTGCCATAAGTCTTGATTAGACTGATAGGCTTTAGGAAATACTATAGTCTCAATTTCTCCGCTTAAATCAGCTACTTTAACAAAGGCCATTTTGGTGCCTTTTTTAGTAGTAATCTCACGAAATTCTCCAATAGCTCCACCGACCACAACACTTTGGCCCAACATAACTCCGCGAATATTGACGATGGGGGTGGTTTGAGCACTCAGCACCTTAGCATACAAGTCCAGAGGGTGGGAGCTCAAATATAGGCCCAGTAACTCACGCTCCCAAGCCAATTGTTCGGTTGGACTGTGAGCTATATGATCTTTGTTTAGCTCAAGCTGGTGAGACAAACTGTCGATAGTTTTACTGCCATCAAACAGGTCTACTTGTCCTGTGGATGACTGTTTTTGAAAACGAGCAGTAAATGCCATGATGTTGTCCAAGTTGTTGAGTAGCAAACTGCGCTCAGCAAAACCATCCAGTGCGCCAGCCTTAATAAGGCTTTCCATGGTTTTGCGATTAAGGCTTCCTAGGCTAACATTCTTACAAAAATCTTCCAGACTCTCGAATTTACCACCAAGAGACTCCCTGGCCCGCAATATTTCTTCGACTGCTCCGTATCCGACATTTTTAACTGCATCAAGACCAAAACGAATCTGTTTTTGCTTTGGCACCAACGCAAACTCGTGAAACGATTGATTAACATCAGGAGCTAGTACAGTAATTCTCATGTGTTTGCATTCGGCTATATCAATAGCAAGACGATCAATGTTGTTGTAGTCACTAGTCATAAGCGCTGCCATGAAAGCATCGGGGTAGTGAGCCTTCAAGTAGGCAGTTTGGTATGCAATTAGACCGTAACAAGCAGAATGAACTTTGTTAAAACAATAGGCTGCAAACTCTTCTATTTGGCCCCAGAAACGCTCCATTAGCCGCCTGTCAGCGCCAACGGTTTTAATCGCCCCTTCAATAAATTCATTCTTGAGTTTGGCCATTGTTTCGGGAATCTTTTTGCCTATGGCTTTTCGCATAGTATCGGCCTGTCCGCCGCTGAAGCCGCACATTTCTTTACTGATTTGCATAACTTGTTCCTGGTAGACAATCACACCATAGGTACTTTTAAGAGCTGGCTCCATAGCCGGATGTAAAAACTCGATTTGCTTTTTGCCATGTTTTCTGGCGATAAAATCTTCAATCCACTGCATTGGACCGGGTCTATACAATGCAACCATAGCAATAATGTCTTCGAATTCGGTAGGTACAAGGTCCTTCAGGTATCGCCTCATCCCCGAAGACTCCAGCTGAAAAACCCCGGTAGTTTCACCGCGCTGTAATAATTCGAAGGTCTTTTTGTCATCAAGCGGAATAGTTTCAATGTCGATATTTTTTCCGTATACTTTTTTGATTATTCGGAGAGCGTTTTTAATAGTTGTTAGGTTAGACAGCCCCAAAAAATCCATTTTGAGCAACCCCAGGTCTTCAATTGGACCCATGGAATACTGGGTCGCAATCGAGCCCTTTTGAGCCACCTCGAGCGGCGCAAATTTAGTTATATCATCAGGTGCAATAACCACGCCGGCAGCGTGAACGCCATGGCTTCTTATGGTGCCTTCAAGTTTCGTCGCCAGGTTAAAAACCCGTGCTGATTGTTCGTTGGTTTCATTTTCAATTACAAGCTCAGGAATTTTTTTTAAATGAATTGCCAGCGGTATATGACGCCCCTGCACTGGTGGCGGGATCATTTTGGCTAGTCGGTCAGCTTCGGCATACGGAACCTGCAGGACTCTGGCCACATCTCGTACCGAATTGCGTGCCGCCATACTGCCGAATGTTACGATGTTAGCCACTCTTTCGCGGCCGTATTTTTGAATGCAGTAGTTTATAACTTCGTCTCGACGCGTATCCTGAATGTCAATGTCCATATCGGGCATACTTATGCGGTCGGGGTTCAAAAAACGCTCAAAAAGTAAATCGTATTTGAGCGGGTCGACTTCGGTTATTCGAAGAGCGTAGGCAAGGACCGAACTGGCGGCACTCCCCCTGCCCGGCCCAAAAATTATACCCTGGTCCTTGCCCCAGTTAATAAAATCGGCCACAATCAAGTAATAGCCATTGAAACCCATTTTATCGACTACCGACATTTCATATTCGGCTCGCTCAATTATTTCTGCACCCAGTAATTTTTTAGCTTGCTCCGACTTTAGTTGACTAGCTGCATTTCGTTTGATCCCACCATAGCGCCAGGCAAGACCTTGCCAAACTAGTTTCTCAAGAAGACTCTTTTCAGTGTTTCCGCTTTGAGTCGGAAATTTAGGAATCAAGAATTCCCCCATGGTAATTTCCAAATTACATCGGTTGGCTATTTTTTTTGTATTTGTAATCAGTTCTGGATTGTCAGACCAACGCTCAATTATGCTTTTAGGGTCCGCAACATGCAGATCAAAGTCTTTTAGGCTCATGCGTTTTTCGTCGGCCAAGAATGCACCAGTTTGTACGCATAGCAATACTTCGTGCGCCTGTTGGTCTTCCTTTTCCAGATAGTGCGCGTCGCAGGTAACTACAGCGGGAACCCCAAACTCCGTGGACAGCTGAAGAAGCTGATTGTTCACCTTGGTTTGCTCTTGCCAAACAGTCGGGTGTTTGGGGTGGCCATGATCTTGAAGCTCCAAGTAGTAACGGTCCTCAAAAACTTCCTTATACCAGTTGATAGTTTTTTTTGCTTGGTCTATTTGTCCTTGCCTTAAGGCGTCAGAAACCTCGCTGCCGATACACCCGCTTAACACAATGAGTCCTTTATTGTATTTTTTTAGCAGATCGCGGTCAATTCTTGGCTTGTAATAAAACCCTTCAAGGCTAGCTGTTGTCGCCAATTGCATTAGATTTCGATAACCTTCATCGTTCATTGACAGCAAAGTAAGGTGAAAATAGGTTCTATCGAGCGACGGGTCTTTGTCGGTATGCCTTCGTGGTGCTACATAAGCCTCCATACCAATTATCGGCTTTATGCCGTTTGCTCTGGCTTTTTCATATAGTTCTATTGCTCCACTTAAACTACCGTGGTCGGTTATGGCTACCGCCTCCATACCGCAGTTTTTAACGCGTTCAATTAGTTTGGGTATTTTGGTTAGTCCATCAAGCAAACTGTAGTGTGTATGGTTATGTAAATGAACAAAGTCCTTTGGCTCTTGAGCTACTCTCATTACCATTTATTATATCCGAACAAAAGCACCAACTACCAACTTGGTTGGTCTTATTCGATCAAATTAATATTCTTGTTAGATTAGCTCTTTAGATACTTGTTGAGGTTCTTAAGTGCCGCTCTAGCTTGGTTCAAGGCTTTATTTAACTCTGGGTCATTAGCTTCGCCAGCTTTTACTGCCTTTAGAACTTCAGCCGCTTTGGTCTGAGCGTCCTTGGCCTTGGCTAAAGCATCGACTAGTTCGTCTTTGGCTTTATCGCTTAAAGTCTTGGTTTCTGCTTTTACCTGTGCCACCTTGTCTTTCAATTCGTCCTTTAGCTGTTCTAGTTCTGAGGCAGCAGAATTCTTGAGCTCACCTGCCTTATCGGCTATGTCGGCTCGGGTCTCCTTACCAGATTTCGGTGCACTCAAAATTCCAGCTAGATAACCGACTGCGCCCGCAATTGCTGCACCAACAGCAATTTTTTTTGTACTATTGTTCTTGGTCATTATTTCTCCTTCTTCTTATTTCGTCTCTGGACTTGTGAAACCAGATTACCAAGTAGGTTGATTACCGCAACCGGCGTGGCAGTCTTTTCAAACGCCGACGCAGCTGCCTCCATAGAATCAGCAACATTTTCGGCTTTGTCGACAATTCGGTCAGTTTTTTTCATAACGCGAATAAAATAAAAAGCGGCAATTGACAATAAAACCAAAAACACGCTCAAAGTGGCGCTGACTATTATAAGTAATGCTTCGGCAGCTGAGTCCATGATTACAATTTTAGACTGTTAGCTGTTTTTTTTAAATACCAAGCTGTTTTTTGATTATCTGTTGAGCCAAAGCCGGGTTAGCCTTGCCCTGGCTTTCGGCCATAACTTGCCCGACTAAAAAGCCAACTGCTTTGTGCTCTCCTGCTTGTATATCAGCGATTGCTTTATTATTTTGTTTAAGAACTGCGGCTACAATCTCTTCTATTGCTCCTTCATCAGAAACTTGTTTTTTTGATTCGATTAAAGCTTCAATGTCCGACCCAGAGTCCTTAGCTTTAGCCATTAGAATATCTTTTGCAGAATTTGAACTAATTTGTTTTTGGCTGAGTATCTCAGCAATTTTTAGGTGATCATTCAGACTAACTGCTAGAGTATCTGGCTCCTCTAGAGAATCAAAGGCTATCCGCCTAACCCTGTCTGGCTCTACCTGAAGCTTTATAGCCTCGAGGCATTTAAAACAAACAGCTTCATTATCCAAGATATCTTCAATCACTTGGCTCTCCAGCCCACATCGAGCGAGTTTGGACCGAATCTCGGCTGGCATTTCTGGAAGCTGCTTCCTATAACTTGCGATTTGTTCATCGCTAAATACTATCGGCGGTACATCAGGCTCCGGCATGTAGCGATAGTCCTGAGCCTCTTCCTTGCCGCGTTGAGGGGTAGTTTTTTGAGCCACCTCGTCCCAGCCACGAGTTTCTTGAACAACATTCTCGCCGTCTTCTAAAAGCTGTCGCTGGCGTTCGATCTCGAAAGTAACCGCTGCTTCGACATTGCGAAAGCTATTTAGGTTTTTCACTTCTGTTCTGATGCCTAGCTTGTCTTCTTGATCTGACAGACTAATATTTACATCAAACCGCAGGTTTCCATGATACATATCGACATCACTCACACCTGAGTACTTCATCAGTAAATACAGCTCTCTAGCATAGGCCTTGGCTTCGGCAGCACTATGAATCTGCGGTTCGCTGACGATTTCTAGCAAAGGTGTCCCAGCGCGGTTTAAGTCGACTAAAGAATAATCTGCACCTTCCGGGTGTGTGTTTTTGCCTGCATCTTCTTCCAGGTGAGCTCTTGCAATGCCAACTTTTTTACTTTCACCTGTAACTTGAATTTCTACAAACCCACCTATAATTATTGGTTGCTCGAATTGCGATATTTGATATCCCTTGGGTAAATCAGGATAAAAATAGTGCTTGCCATCAAATTTGAAAAACTTCTGGGGTACTGAATTGAGCGCAAACGCTGCTCTAGCTGCCAAGTCTAAGGCTGCTTGGTTAAGCACCGGCAAAGCACCAGGCATACCAACGCAAATATGACTAATCAATGTGTTTGGTGGCACTTCACGGGCATCATTACCAACAGCCGCAAATAGCTTTGTTTTAGTTTTTAGCTGAACATGGGTTTCA
>CAYUXQ010000010.1:0-23881 GCA_964448925.1 uncultured Candidatus Saccharibacteria bacterium
TGAGGACCAAAAACACCTTTAAGGAGTGCTTGGTCCTCACCTTGTGAGTACAATCTGCTTGTCAAAAAACTCCTCCGGAGATTGGCTCTCAACAGAAGTAGAAGTTATTATATAACAGATAGTAGTATTTTGCAATACCTACTGCTGGGGTGGAGTGGGAATTATTACACCTGGGGCCGGAGTGATTGGCGGCGGTACGGGCGGCGGTGCCGGGGGTGCCATGTCAGGAGATACTGGACCGGCTGGAGCCATACCGTTTACCCCGTTTGGAAGCGGCAAACTAGGCGTTGGAGCTGGACCAGTAGTGCCTACGGCTGTTTGGCCTGGAGGTACATGCAAATCAACATTAACGGGAGTAGCGTTTAGTGAAACTACCGGCTTGGAATAAGCCGGGTCAAATGGCGCTGCATTTAGAGCGCTTTCTACGGCGCTACGGGCGTTGTTTACATCTGTAGTAGGCTGCCCAGGAACCGGCAACACAGCACCAACCAATGGCTGAACCTGTTCGGGGGCTGGTGGATAGTTAGGTATAGGCGGTATTTGTGGTGGTAAAGCCGAGCCTATTTGTGTTGCTGCTTGAGTTGGTGGCGGCCCGGTTTGTGCAGGGCCAATCTGCGGCGGAGTTACCGACTGGGCATGCCCAAAAAAGCCGCTCCCCTGGCGAGTCCCGCCACCTAGTGGATCTATTGGAACAGTGTTATATGCATCTATCCATTCGGGTTCTGTATTAGCAGTAAAAGGAGCACTCAAAGCTGGCTGATGATCTGCTGGGTCTAAAAGAGTATGTGGACCAGGCATTGGTTCGGTTGCAGGGTTTGGCCGAACGACAATCGGTTCGGTCATAGCTGTTACTGGCACTTCGAGTGAAGCAACAGGAGGCTGTGGGGGCGGAGGTGGGGGTAGTGGCTGTGGAGGCGGCGTCGGTGGTGTGGGTGGTGGCAGAGGCGCTGGTGGTTCGGTTGCTGGCGGGGGCGGAGGAGGCGGAACATCTAGCACAGCCGGAACTGCTGGGGGCGGAGGCGGTGTTTCCTGCTGGCGCATTTTTTTAAGCTTTTCAACTTCAGCTTTAATTTCTTCAGGTGTTTTAAGATTGCCCTGAGCGTCTATGTGGATTTCGTTAGGGTTAAAGGCCACTTCTGGGCTGTCAGGCTTGTCGGGTTCATGCGAAACGCTCAGCATGGTTGGTTTTGAAGCAGCAGCTTCGGGCTCGGCTGGTTTGGGCGCCGGAGGCGCTGATGCTTGTGGCGCAGCCGGCGGCGGAGGTGGGGGTAGTGGCTGGTCTAACTGAGTAGCGATAAGTTGTTGGTTGGCTCCAGCAGCCATCAACTGAGCAGCCATGGTCATAACTTTTGGAGTGGTTTTTTCGTTTCTAAACCGGCCGGTTTCAGCCACAATACCAGTTAGAAAAGCCGTAGCCATTTGGTTGTCTAAAAGCCCCGTGCCAAAAGCTTCGGAAATGCTTACCAGCATTTCACACAAACTGCTAGCACCCGGGTCTTTCCAGTTAATTTGGCCGATTTCTGGAGCGTTACCTTGCCCGGCATTCAAAGAAATTACCGTAGCATCGTGCAAAATCCGTCCATGAGCCGTAATAGCCGCATCTAACTGTCCTCGGTCTTGCACTCCTAGTGCAATGACTGCGTCTACATTGAAGTCACCCTGTGAGAACATTAAGTCTTTTTCGCTCAAGCTAGTTCGGTATGGCGTTATAAAAATGCGTACCACCTGGTCTTCTACCTTGTAGCGTAACTTGTCGGCTTTGGCTTTATCTAGGCTAATAATAAAATCACGCAGGCTGTCGGTGTTGGTTTCAATAGTTTTGTCGGGTTGCAAGAATTCTAGGGTAGAAGGTACCGTGCCGCTAAAAACCGCTGTGCCGTGTTTGTCGAGTTTGTTTATGAATAGAGTCAGGCCTATACAGGCCGCCAGCTGGTCAACAGTAGGGTTGGTACTAACCGTAACCAGCACATTTTGAGCTGCTTTGACTCGCTCTACTACCTGTTGTTTTGCCTGGTTGGGGTCCATTTAAGTTTGCCTCCAACAAGTAGCTTCTGCTGGTGCAATAAAGTTGTTGCTCAGCCCTGCGCAACAGAGCTCTGTTGAGCAAATAATTACGCTAGAACCTTGAGAAATGGGCATTTTTTGTTTCTTTTGAAGTTTTTTATTTTTTTACTTCTGAGGCTAAGAATATCACTAGCAATATGTAAACGCAAGCGTTTTTAGCAGGCCAATTGATGTTTTGACAAAGAAGAGTCATATCTGTTATAGTTCTTCCCTGTTTGAATGATTCCTAACTATCAACTAATAACTATCTACTAAAATATGCCAATTATTAAGTCTGCTAAAAAACGAGTTAAAGTTGCCGGCAAGGCCAATGCCCGCAACAACCGAACCAAGCGTTCCTTGCGTGACGCCCTTAAGGCTTTTAGCGCCGCTATCGAAGGCGGCAAATCAGCCGAAATTGATAAAACCCTAAACGAAGCTATGAGTGCTATCGACATGGCCGCCAAAAAGGACGTTATTCACCGAAACAAAGCGGCTAGGGCTAAGTCTCAGGTTTCTGCAAAAGCCAAAGCCGCAGGTGTAAAGCCGGCTAAAAAAGCTTCTGCTAAAACTAAGGTAGCCGCAAAGAAAGCGCCAGCTAAAAAAACTAGCACCAAGAAGTCAGTATCTAAGAAGTAAATACTCCACCTCCTATCTGTTATGACTCTTGCTTATTTGAGCATTTTATGCTAATATAGTCTTAGTCTTTGGGCTTGCTGGCAACCCCAGTTAGAGTTCAAAGGGCTTGTTCCTTGTTGTATCCCCCACAAGCCGTCGGGAAAGGGGTTTGCTAGTCATGAACCCCATAGCAAAGATTGTGAACGACCGGGCGGTTGTTTTGACCGCTCGGGTACTTCTGATTTGCCTGATGGTCCTTGCGGCCATCAGGTTTGTCGTTTGGATGTTCGGCGCCCAACTGAACATTCAGATAAACCTCGACATCTAGGAGGTGTTCGTGGGCATCCGCCACGACAACATCTGGGACGACCACAAGAACTTTTCGGAGTTCACGGCCATCCCCGACCCCTCGGTGCGCCCCCGCCTCAGCAAGGCCGACCGTGGCCTGCTGTGGCTGGTTCGCCGGCTGTTCGCCGGCATTCGGGTGTGGTGATGGATTCGTTCATCACCTCCTCGTGGGACACGCTGAGCCTGCAAGCGGGCACAGCACTGGGTCTGTCGGTGCTGGCTGGCTACACCAGTGGCATCGGCGGCCTCCACGAGGCACTGGCCCTGGCGGCCTGCGCCGCGTGGGCGGTGTTCACACACCAGATAAAGGAGGAGTCGCCATGGCCATCGTGGTCATTGCCACAGCCGGAGCCGTAGCGCTTGTGAGCATGATAGCTCTCAAACGCTACGGCCGGATGCGGCTCGAAGAGGCCCTACGCCTCATTGACCCGCCGTAGCAACAAGGAATTCGACCCCGCAAGTCTTCGTGACTGCGGGGTCTTTTCCTTTTTATATGCTTATTATGTAGGTCTTTAGAGTTTCATCCAGGTCTATACGACTAGTCTTAGACTTGTAGTCAATCTCTAATGCCTCAGAAACCAGCGCTTTTAGCCGCTCTGCTGAGATTCTGACTGCCATTACCTGCGCTTTACGAATTGGGTAAGGGCTTATACCGCTGTCTTGGGCTATTTCGTTCGCATTTCGCCTACCGGCAAATTTAACTAAAGCCAATATTTGCAACTGCCAAGCCAACATGGCCATTATGGCCTGGGGCTCTATTTTCTGAGCACGCTGGTCAGCATATAACTGCAAAGCCTTTTTTTTATCGCTGCCAAAAGCAGCGTCTAACAAGTCAAAGATTTTGCTTTGCGGAGTTGGTTCTACTAACGAATCGATTGTTTGTCTGCTTATGCTTTTGTCGCACAATAATAGTTTGTCTAGCTCGTTTGCTAGCGCCATTTGGTTGGTGCCTGCTCTGTCTACTAAGTATTTTGCATCGCCAAAAGTGAGGCTGACGCCTTGTGCTTTTGCTTGCTCGCTTAGCCACCTTGCTAGTCCAGCTTCGTCTAGCTGGTTATGCTCTTCAAGTTGCGTTTGTGACTTCAAAAATTTGTAAAATGATGTTCTCTTATCTGTTATTGGTTCGTAAATGATTACATCTGTACTGGGTGGAATTGAACTTATATTTTGTTCAACCTGTTCTGCCGCAGCTTTATTTTTGCTCAAGCCGCGTAGCACCAGTAATTTGTTAGAACTAAAAAACCCACTTGACAGCAGGGCCTCAGAAACTACACGCACTTCAGCCTCTTCGGCATCAATTCGCTCTACTGCTATCTCGCCGTGGTCCGCGACAAACTTATTCACCAGCTCGCTCAGCCGTTGTCTCAATGCATAACTATTGTTGCCCGTTAAAGCTATGACCATGCACTATTCACCGTTAACTTTTTACCATGCATTAACTATTCACCGCTTACCATTTAGAGTGCTGATTATTTTCTGAAGTGTCATAAGGATATACTGACACTCTTGGGACAATTCCTCGCACTCGCTACTTGGATTGATTTGCTTAAGTAAAGTCAGCCAATATTTTGTCTCTGCAGCTTCTTTTTTAGCTATATATATTTTATTTTTAAAATCTTGCTTAGATGCAGCATTATTAGCCTCCGCATAATTTGCTCCAACGCTTGTAGCGGATCGAACTAACTGCTCAATTATTGGCTTGTTTATAGGGTTAGGTTTTTGATTCTTGCAGCAATTGATAACTTTCAAACTAAAGTTTACTGTGCGAGTATCCAATTTTTCGGTGGCATGGTTCATGGTAAACGCATTGTAAATGGTGAACGGTGAATGGTAAATTGGTTACGTCTTATGTAACCTCTGGCATTTCGGACATATATGGGTACCCCTACCGACTGAGCGGATTTTGACTATTTCTGTACCGCAACGAGGGCATGGCTGACCGTTGCGCCGAAATACATTGGCAAAATTCAGATAACTGCCTCTTTTGCCTTCGGCGTCCACATAATTTCTGTCCGTAGAGCCTCCCTTTTCTATAGCTAATTTAAGTATCGAAACAATTGCCGCGTGCAAGGCTACGAGTTTTGTCTTAGAAATTTCAGAAACTTTTGAGTCTGGGTGAATTTTGGCGGCCCACAGTGATTCATCGGCATAGATATTGCCTACGCCAGCAATTACTGACTGGTCCAGCAGCACGGCTTTGATGGGACTGTTTTTGCGGCCTTCAAGCCTTTGCATAAACCGATCGACCGTAAAGTCGTCTTCCAATGGCTCCGGGCCTACCCGCTTCATGAAATCTATTTCCGATACTTCCAAAGTGGGTACCAACCGCATCCAGCCAAACTTTCGCTGGTCGTTAAAAAACAGCCGGCTACCTTCTGTGAAATCCAAAATTACCCTTGTAGATTTATCTGGCAACTCACCAACTAATGAACTGCTGGGGTGCCCCCCGCCAAAACTTTTTTTACCTTTGAAAACCAGCTGCCCGGTCATTTTTAGATGAATTACCAAGCTATATCCGCTTGAAAGTTCGATTATTAACACCTTGGCTCGGCGGCGGACTGCCATAACTTTCGCGCCCACCAAAAACCTGGCTACATCGGCGGGCGCATTGGGAAAACCTTTGGGCCAGTCATGCCACACATCGGCCACAACCAGCCCCGGTAGCAACCTAGCCAGTCCTGCCCTAACAGTCTCCACTTCGGGCAATTCTGGCATGCTAAATTTCGGATTTTACGGATAAAAAGCTCACAAGCTAATTATACCTGAGCACTAAAGTTGATGGATTTCACCGAGCGGGTCTTGGACGCTGCTTAGTAGCCTGTCCACTTCGAACGGGCCCTGCTGTTGCCACCTGCCGATAGCCTTACAAACAAAAGACACAATGCGCCTAGAGGCAAGGCTGTCACCCTGCTCTAGCCAGTCTATATAGCCCATTGTTTGTCCTGTCGCCGGGGCTTCCCAGTCGTAGCTACCGCAGTATTCTCCGTCAACCCATACAACTGGGGGTTGTGCACCACCCGACTCATCAATAAGCTGCAATATCACTACATCGGGCTCTTTGGGCTCGCCTAGTTCCAATGGGGCGAAGTATTCAACATTTGTCATGTTTGTTATTGGCTGATATTGCTTACGCTACTCCAGCTGCAAGTTCATTGCAACAATAATTTTGGTGCATAACTCATGGGGGACATATACTATGCCTATGGACAGTATCGGCGACATTCTTGGCACCAAAGACTTTTCGCCACCTGATGAACTGGCATTAATAAAAGACTATGTGAAACGGCGCTACAATAGCCCCTGTAAGGTACGGGTACAAAACGGCAACCTGGTGCTACTGGTCAACAATTCAGCCCTGGCCGGTACGATTCACCTGGAAAGACAGCGGCTGGTAGAGGCCTGCCAGATTAAAGACAAAAAACTAATTATCCGCACCGGAACCAGTTAGAATCACTTCTAATGCTTTTTTCATCTGCTCAAAACTAGAATAAACAATCGACTTCATGCCTACGGCCTCAGCCCCTTCACAGTACTCTTGCCTGTCGTCAATCATCACACATTCGCTTAGCCTAACGCCAAGTCTGTCGGCTGTGACCTCGTAGGCTTCGGGTTCTGGCTTGGCAAACCCAATGTCGCCAGAGCCGACGACTACATCAAAATATTTGTCTAAATAGCCCTCTTCAAACCAACGCTTCAGACCTCCTTGACCGATGTTGGAAAGCATAGCTACTTTATACTTCGGTCTTAAGCTGCAAGCATAGTTCAGAACTTTTTCATCAATCACACTACTGTTTTGAACTGTCTCGCGCCATACCTCTTTGGTAGTCCCCAACCTCTGAGCCACCATATCTCCGGAATTAATAACTTGACCCGAATTCGCTTTAACTATCAAATCTCTCAGCCACTCACGGTCAGCTTCAATATCGCCACCTAACTTCTCGTAGGCGATAGATGTTGCATCAATTCTAATAACTCCAAAACAGTCAAATATTACGGCTTTTATCACTACAGTTAGTGTAGCAATTATTTAGAAGTTGTAGCTGAAAGGTTTACACCGCTAACTATAGTGTTGTAGTTGGTTATCTGGCGTTGAAATAGAGTAGAAACGCCAGATGGGTTGCCCCCAAAGGTGCCAACCTTAGAACCACAACTAGAAGACCACAGCCGCGAAAGTTGGTCTGCACCGTTGTTGAGTTCGTAAATATAGCGGTAACCGAGCGGGCAGTAACCGTTTTCGTTGTCCGAAACTTTTTTAGCGTCTTTAGCACGAGTCAAAAAACCCATTCCGGAAAGTGAACGAAGAAACACATCATAAGCATCTTGGCTGTTCGGAAACTCTTGGCTAGAGACTACTTGACCACTGTAGCCTTCTATTATTTGGACTGTGCGGTCAGAGGAAGAAACAGTAATTCGAATAGAACGGTGGATGTCTTCGCCGTTCACAATACCCTGTTGAGTCCAGCTAACAGCAGCCCCAGTTTGGGAATAGCTAGGCAAAGATTTAACTACAGGGCCGGTGTTAGCCGGCTTTTTATCGCCGCCGCCAGCCAAGATGATTATTATAATAATCATCAGTAGTATAAAACCGATAATTCCAAAAAATATCTTATTCATAGTCTTTCTCCAGCGATATTCTCGCTTCGTATCCTATGATAACATATTTTTGCTTTTATTTCAAGTCTTATAGCTAGTCCAGCCGAGGTCGACCAGCCATTTTCTAAACTGTTTGTGAACTTCTTCGGCACCGACTATTTCGTTTTTAGGCAACTTAAAAGTGGCTGGAAACAGTAGGAACGGGTATTGCTGTGCCCCGCCCATAGCCCCATGTGAACCAACCAACTCTTCAAATGCGGCAACTTCGGCAGTCTCTCCCCAATATGAAGAGTTTATTACCAGGTCTGGGCAATGCGGGAAGGCAGAAGTGCGTTTCACATGTAGGGTGGCATTGGGGCCGAACGGAGCCAAAGGGTCTGTTCCTTTTATTTTCCCAGTTTTCAAGAAGCGCGTACCGTTTTTGCTCATGGCTAGGTCGCCATCTTTTTCGGAACGCACCAGAATAAAACCGATCCCAGGGTGGTTTATAAGACTTTTTATAAGCTTTGGGTATAACTGGTTAATGCGCTCCAAGCTGACTCTACCCTTTTCACGAACAAAGCTTACTGTTCCGAGAGCGCCAGACGGCATTACTGCCACTTCGGCCTCTTCTTGGCTGATTTTAGATTCTTTGGGGCGTAGCAAAATCTTAGAAAGCGTTCCCAAAACACCGCCAGTTTGGCGTATTTCGGTAGCAGCAGCGTGGGCGTAGCTTCTGCCTTCTTCGCCCTGGCCAACAGAGCTAGTACTAGCCTTGGTATATTCTTTAACAATATCTTCCAGGCTTTGGTCGTAGCGCTGAGCAAAAGTGGCGCCTTGGGTTTGGCCGTGGTCGGCCAATACTACAATTTCATAAGGTCTTGGAGTGTCTGCCAAGGCGCGCTCCAGGCGGCCAAAGGCGCGGTCGATTTTTTCGAGTTCTGCCAGAGTTTCGGGGCGCTCTGTGCCGGAGTGGTGAGCGACTTCGTCGTAGCCTAAAAACATGCTGTAAATTACCGGTCGTCCTGCGTAAATATCCTGAAGGGTTGCCGCCATGCCCAGTTCTCTTTGAAGCACATTGGTAAAAGCTCGAAGCAGTGGGTACGGAAACAGTCCGCGGTGGACTCTAGGTTGAATGTCACGCCGGGCTTGGGCCGTTTGTTGGTAGATTTCTTTGGTTACTTCCCCCACCACCATGACAATGGCGCGTAGCAAACTGTAAGGGTTAGAAAAAAACGCCATGTAGTCTTGGCCTAGCGAACCCTTGCGTTTTTTCTGCATAACAGTGCTCATAGTAAGGGTACTGTGAGGAGCGTCGCCCGAAAGCAGGTTGGCTCTAGACGCACCGTCGTAATGCAATAGACCTTTGCCGTTGCTTTGACGCCTTTCAATTTCTACGGCGTCTTTAGGATGGTTGCTGACCATGGCTTTGCCTTTGTCTTTTTCATACCACCTAAAAGACGGCATGTCCCAGTTGCTTCCGTGCAGAATCCCTGCCTGCATAGCACCGGTTTGGCTAGACCAGTCACATTCCCAGCGCACCAAGTGGTGCGAACCATCGCGCAGCCAGCGAGCCATGTTTGGCGCGCTGCCGCTCCTGATGGCGCGCTGCAAAACTTCGTGCGCCAAGCCGTCGATTTCTAGAAAAACAATACCCGTTCTATCTGTTTTGTCGCTACTACGAAACTTTTGCCGGGCTGCTTGGCGTTTTACTACATTTCGGTAGTAAAAATCGTCGTCGTTTATGGCTAGCAAGCGAGTCAAAAGTGAGTTGATTATTGTTATCCCTAAAGCTACCCATAGCCCAGTCCACCAGTCGTTTATATATGTACCGCTACTGGCTGGAAAAATGTTGACAGCTAGTACAACAAACCCGGCGTTTATAAGTAAGGAAGCAAACCCCAGAGTCATTACCGTTACCGGCAAAGCAAACCGAATAAAAAGCGGCCATACAAGCGCGTTAAGTAGGCCAAGAGCCGCAGAAACCAATAATGCCTGGCCAAAATTGTCTAGGTGAAAACTTTCGAACAAGCGGCTCAAAATAATTAACGCCAAGCCGTTTATTAACCAGGTAACAAAAACCCGGCGACCGGAATTGCGTACGCCATCCCAAGCCGCTTTTCTTGCAATCATTAACCCTATTTTGCCATTTTTTATCTGTTATGCCAACCTAGGCAGCTCTAAGTCGAACAACTTCTTCGTCCAAGTCTAAGCGGCCGTCTTCTTCTAGGTCCTCGAGCAAAGGCCGCAGTTCTTCTGGGGGCTCTTGCGTAATAAGACCGAGCAAGCTGACGGTGTGCTCGCCGCTGATGATATTCCCCATCCAGCTTTCGGGATGCTGTGCGTCCTGCTTCAATATCCAAATGATTGTTTCAGCCACAATAGCACGGCGATCAAAGGTGGCTTGCGTTCTTGATTCTTCTGAGTCGCGGCAAGTTCTTAGTATCTTATCAAGCAGCAAAGTTCCTCTTACTAAACCTGCTTGGCGATTGAGAGCTTTTTGCAGTACATCGCACTCATAAATAGATTCCGGTTCCCCAGACAGTTCAGCCATCATAGAACAATCGCAGGCAATATGATGATGCTCAGAACATACCACGTGAGTTTCTGGGTCGCGCTCGGCATGGTAAACCCATGCGACTCTGTGAATTTCGTCTCCGTTGGCTTCGGGCAATGAAATTACTGGTGCTACAATTTCGTCAAAAACCACTCCCCTATAGTCTGCCCATTCGGCAACAGGGCCGTCCCAGCCAGTAGCTTTTATTTCTCTAACTCGTTTTGGTTTACCCAAAACATCGAAAGTATCATGTTCGTGGATATAAGACCGCGGCCGAAAGGTATCATCAAATGCCATATCAAGATCTCCTAAAATATGGAAAAGATTATATCAAACTTGTGAATTCGGGTGGGTATTTATCTGCTAGACGCTTGCCAGCAACTTTTGGATCCACCCATTCGTACTTGTCATGTTCCGGGCTTAATTGTATTTTTGAGTTTTCTGGTAATTTAACTCTGTAGATCATTAGTACCAACCCCGATTTGGAACCATTTTCTAGCGGGATCTCGTGCTTAGAAATAACGGCTGTAAAGAATTCAAATGAATCAATTTTAGAAATGCCGGTTTCTTCTTCAACCTCGCGCTTCAAGGTAGCTTCAATTGTCTGGCCTTCTTTTATCCTACCTCCAGCAATATCCCAATATGGCTCAACCTCGCCAATATGGTCGTATTTGGTATCCGCTCGAAATATAAGCAGCTTGCCATCCTTATTTTCAATCAGAGCCTTGATCCCAACCTGGAACAGTTTTTCTTTACTCATTATTTTCAATTGTAACACTAGTAGTCTCTTTAGTTTTATGGTATAGTATTGTAAATGAGTACCGCTTCCAACCGTGTTAGCCAGGTTAGCCAACAAGTTGGCGGGGTCTTTTATGATTGGTTGAAAACTGAAGTCCAAACGTCCGCGACCGAAGGGAACGTCAACGACTACCTGAATGATTTTGTAACCGCGAAAGATGGTTTGGCCGGCGGATGGAACGACACTAACAACTTCCTCGCACGAAAACAGGAAAGCCATAGCATGAGGCTGCCAATTTGGTACGCGGACTTTAGAGAATATCCAGACGAAGACATAGTTGTTGCCAAGCTTTCTTTTGCCGGACTTATGATGGCGTCAGGCGCCTTCCGCGGTCAATGTGTGATGGAAGCAACAGATGGACGTGACTATATGGCCAGAAGGTTAAACGGTACGGGTATTGATGTTACAGGTGTTGTACAAGACAGGTTCGAGTCCACTCTTCCCCGTTCCGGAAACTTTGCGGAAACCAATATATGCGCAGAAACGTTTGAGCGAGAAATGACAAGAATACTGCGGGTCGGTGAACTTGCTGTTAGAAAAATGTCAGAACGCGCTTGCATGGGCTATGACCTGGCTACCTCAAATACACCCACTACCAGAAACCTGCAAGAAGCCCAGTACGAATGGCTAACTCTTGCAACCGATGCCGTTGCGCTAGCAGCAATGGCCCGTGGAGGCAGTCTAGAAGCCGTTCCGTTTTTGGAACCTAACAGTATTGGTTTGCAGTCTAGCAACAGCCCACATTACCCATTTAGGCAGGATTTCCCCGGCTGGGCAGAAGCAATGGCTGCCTAGATATTATGGTCACAAGAATCAAAGTCGTACCGACGCTAGAGTTCAGCCCTGCAGAATGGCTTCGTAGAGAGGTGCTTTGGGCTTCTTTGATGACCCCTTACAACACACAGTTTGAAGGCTGGGTTAAAGAAACTGCCTACGCACAACATTCAGGCAATGTTACTAGACGGCATGTCTATGAAGCAGAGGATGATCCTGAATTTAAAGCTTTGGCTTTTTTTAACCATGGCAAAACTATCGGTGGATTAATCTCTTCGGCCGTGATGTTTAAGGTATATGTGGATGAACCCCACTATGTACCAGAGACTTTGATTGTAGATCAGTCATTAGTGGTTGCTGATGTTCTGAAAAACGAACCCAATTATTTTTCAGACGAGGATCTGTCAGAAAAAGAGACATTTGATGCTTGTACGAGCATTGCTAGTTCCATTTTCCAGAACGAATATAATCCTCTTAACCCTTCAGAGCAATTGCAGGCTAGTAAAATGATGTCTGCACTTGCTTGCCGAGAAGCAAAGATTTGGGTGGCATCATCTGTGCAGGATGATGCTGAGGGTTTACCAGTTTTGACTATTCCAAATGGCGGTCACCCGAGGTCTGCAGGCGAGCGTGTTGACAGGCTACAGCCTATCTTCCGGAAAATTGTGGACTCCGATAGGTACCGTGCCCTCGCAAGTTAATACTTTATTCCTCGACGCTTTCTAGGAAAATGCGTTTTTTGAAGCGGCCGTTTTTAGTAGCTTTTTGGCGACGGACCTCTTCCAGCTCCCCAGCATGAATTCCGAGTACTTGGCGGATAGCAATAATTAGCTCCTTTATATCAGCTAACTCCTCAACAGATGGGTTTTCGGCCAGTTCTTTGGATTCTTCCCCAAGTTTTTTTATAAGTTCTTTTAAATATTCTTTGTCATTCAATATACGGGTGTTGGACTTTTTGCCATCTGCCATAATAATTTCCGGAATTTTATCCCTTACCAACTTGTTATAAACAATTTTACTCATAGCTCGCCCCAATTTTGGCTAGTATATTCTTGAATGCCTTTAAGCCAACCGCCTATAAAATACTGCTCGGGTTTGAATGTTTTGACATTGACCCATTCGTAACGATCATGATGGTTGCCCAGCTGGATTTCGCCACTTAAATAGTTAGCTTCATAGCCGATTGCGAAAATTCGGACTATTTCCCCCAAAAGTTGTTCTTTGCGCTCGTGTCGAAAGAAAACTTTGGGCTTACCAAGTTTATATTTTACGTCTGACCCAAGTTCTTCTTTAACTTTGCGATTAATAACTGACTCTAATGGCGCCTCGAACTCATTTTTTCTTATTCTGCCGCCCGGAATATCCCAATCCCCAAAAACATCATGCGTAATCAGAAGTTTATTACCATCTCGCAATAGCAGTTTAACCGCCACGAAATATAAATCCCGTTCCAATATTCAAGCCCCCTTTAATTTAGCTAGGTTTTCGAGCAACATTAACCTAGTCTTTAAATAGTAATTTTCAATCACATTGCCAAAATGATTATCGAGCTCCTTTACTCTTTTCTTAGATATTCCATCAACAAGTTTTGGTGACACATGGACTAGATAGGAGCAAAGTTTATAGAACTTATATTCTTCAATGTCGTCTTTAATGTAGTGCTGAATTTGGAAAATGGGAGCTGTGTAATTATTGTTAAGACTCGAGTCATCTGTATCCAGATACGAATTGAGCCGTTTCTCGAACTCTTTCGCTTCTTCGAAAAAGTTGTTAATTACTTTATTTTGGAACTTACCCTCAAAAACGAGCTTAATAAAAATGTAGTTTTCCTGCATTGTCCTTGCTATATTCGCCCCAATCATTAACTTATCAACGTAAATGAGCGACACATATGGTTTGTGTAAGTTGATCGCACGCCATTGGTCTCTCCATACCAGTTGAGAATAATAAATATCAGCTAGCAGCTTTAGGTTTTTTTGGGTACTTGCATGTGCTATGTCTATCATTCTTAATTCATTAAGTACTTGATCTGCACTCTTATTAAACTCTGAAGATATTTCTGCTAGTGTCACTTTTACATCTTTTAAGCTCATAGCTCGCCCCAGTTTTGGCCGGTGGAAATGTCGGCTTTTAGCTTTATGGGCAATTTGGTGTAGGCGCTTTCCATACACTCCTTCATGATTTCACCAACTTTTTTAGCATCCTCTTTCTTGCACTCAACTAGCAATGAGTCATGTATTTGCAACAAAATCTTTGGCCCAGCGACTGGTGACTGGTAACTGGTGACTGGTGACTGTCCAAAATGCTTATGAAATTCATTTTGGACTTTGATCATGGCAATTTTCATTATATCGGCAGCACTTCCTTGCAAAGGCATGTTAACTGCAGCTCGGTAGGCAGCTTCGCGAACTACAAAGTTGGACGAACGGACATCCGGCGTAGGCCGGCGGCGGCCCAGCAATGTTTCTACATACCCTTGTTCCAGCGCTTGCTTACGAGTGGCTTCTATATATTCTTTTAGTTTTGGCCGCACCTCAAAATACTTGGCTATAAATTCGCGCGCCTCTGCAAAGCTCATGCCAGTTTGCTCGCTCAGAGCATGCGGTCCCAAACCGTACAATATGCCAAAATTGACGGCTTTTACAGACGAACGTTGGGCTTTGGTAACATCAGCGGACTTTACGCCGTAAAGCTGAACAGCCGTTTCGGAGTGAATGTCCGCATCTCGGTTAAAGGCCTTTATCATGCCTTCGTCGCCGCTCAAAGCGGCGGCTAGGCGCAGTTCGAATTGGCTGTAGTCGGCACTGATGAACACATTGCCAGCTCCGGCTACAAAAGCCGTGCGGATATTCTTACCAAGGTCGGTTTTGACAGGAATATTTTGCAAGTTTGGATCAGCACTGCTCAGGCGTCCAGTAGGTGCAACGGTTAGACTAAAGGTGGTATGAACCCTACCGGCAGAGTCAACTTGCTGAGGTAGTGTGTCTACATAAGTGTTTTTTAGCTTTACTACTTCGCGGTACTGGCTAATGAGGTCGACTATTGGGTGCAGTCCACGCAGTTTGGCAAGCTCGTTAGCAGCTGTACTGTAACCGGTTTTGCCTTTTTTTATAAACTGTGTCGGCAAGTTCAGATTTACAAAAAGTATGTCAGCAAGTTGCCCAGGGCTAGAAATGTTGAATTCTTGGTCGGCATGACCGTAAATTTGTTGTTCTAGGTCGCTTATGCTGCCTTCCAGCTGGTTAGCAAACTTTTTTAAGTATGCACTGTCCAGAGCAATTCCGGTGTATTCCATGTCAGCCAACACCGGAGTTAACGGCCATTCGATTTCCTTTGCTAGTTTGGCGAGTTTTGGCATTTTAGCTAGGTCTTTGGTTTGTGATTTGTGTAGCTCACGGATAACGGCCATAACTTCTGGTGCTCTGGACATTAAGTCTTCGGCTGGCAGATCGTCCAGGCTGGCTCCTTCGAAGCCAAGCTGGCTTTGGGCTAGGTCGGTTAGGCTTTGAGAGCGGATTAACGAATTTATCAAATATGCCGCCACCAACACATCGTGTTCGACAACCGGAAGTTCCTCTGCACCAAGCTCTGTTAAAACTTTAAGAGTTGATTTAACATCGTAGCCAACAATCAATGTGCTATGTTTTAGGTTCGATGCTAGTACTTTGGCAACCTGGCTTTTACTGAGTTTTGTTAAGTCTAGCGTAAAGACGGTTTTTCCGTCGCTCGACAGCATTAAAACTTGTGGATCTGCCCCATGGCGCCCGGCTGAACGAGAATGAATAAAAAGCTGTTTGGTACTAGATAATTTTAGTTTTGCAAGCTTAGCGGAACTATCTACAATCGTGTTTTTTGGCAATTTTAATTTTGCCCCAAAGACCATGTCGCTAGCTGGGACATCTGCCCGCATACCTGCAGGCAGGTTGTTTATCAGGCTACGAAATTCCAGTCTTTGTAACAGATGATTGAGCTTTTTCGTATCTAATTTGTGCGCATCCATCGCCTCAAAGTCCAGCTTTACTGGTGCATCAGTCCACAAACGAGCTATTTCTTTGCTCATATAGGCCGAGTCTTTGCCGGCTTCCAGCTTTTTACGAAGTGTGTCTTTAATGCTGTCTATGTTGTCGTAGACTCCGTCCAAAGTTCCATAGTCTTTCAAAAGTTGTATAGCGGTTTTTTCGCCCACGCCAGGTACTCCTGGAATATTATCGCTGCTGTCGCCTTTTAGACTTTTAAGGTCCAAGAACTGTTCTACTTTTATGCCGTACTTGGCCTCAAAACTCTCTGGATGATATTCTTCGATGTTACTAAAACCTTTTTTTAGGGCAAAAACCTTGGTGTGGCCGTTAACTAGTTGCAGAGCGTCTAAGTCAGATGTAATTAACTGAGTTTCAATGTTTTTCTTTTGGGCCTGTGCTGCCAAAGCACCCATAATGTCGTCGGCTTCGTAGTCGTCTAGTTCTAGCAGTGGCCAATTAAATGCCTCGAGCAGTTCGTGAAGAATAGGTATTTGAGCGTAAAAATCCGGCGGTGCTGGTTTGCGCCCGGCTTTATATTCCGGGTAAAGCGCCAGGCGACGGCGAATATTAGTTTTGGGTTTGTCCCAAGCAACGGCCACATAGTCGGGTTGAAGCTTTTTTAGTAGCTCTAGGCTCATAGCTGCAAATCCGTATACACCCCCAGTAGGAATGCCCTCGCGGGTAGAAAGGTTGGGCATGGCGTAATAGCCTCGGTAAAAAACACTCTTGCCGTCAATAATCGCCAACTTTTTTCGCTCTGCCATAGATATATTATCCCCTATTTTAGTTCTAAAGGGAAAAAGAGTAACCCAAGCAAAAATCGCACTTTTTGCCCGGAGTGATGAGGAAAAACCGCAGGTTTGTCCTCATAAGGTGGTAGCCGCAAATCTGCTTAAGCCACCGCGGCTGGGCCAGAACCGCCTTTGTCCTTAAGGAACAAGGCAACAAAAAATGTAACCCACCAAAAAGGTATGCTAATCAGTAGAAAAAGCCAAAAATTGTAGCCTTTGCGCCCGGCCATCCAAGCCGGAATACAAGCAATTATCGTAAGCACGACCACCCCAAGCAGCCACCATAGATAGTTCATTCAAAGTCTCCTGTTATTTCCGTCACATTATACTTGTTTCTTCATACAACCACCCAAAAAATGTGAGAGCAAAGCTAAGAGTTTTGCGGTACTTTAGCGATCCAAGTATCAAAAGCGCTCGTTTTTGGGGTTGATAATTATCAGCAACAGAAAAGCCAGCACAAACATAACTGCACTATAAAAAGCTACTGTACCCCACAGTTCTACGCGGTAGGCTTGGCCGTAGTTTTCAAAAAAGTAGCGCACCACTGCCAGGCTGTAAGCCGCTACCGACAAGCTGGTAGTAGCCAGCAAAGCACTACGGCTTCGCAGGGTGGCAGAAGTAATAATTGGTATAGCAAACAGCATTACCGATTTGCTGGCCAGTCCTCTTTGCCAAGACACATTGTAAGCAGCAAAAATAATGTCAGCCAGGATTAGCATTATTACTATCAGCACATAGACATTTAGGTTGGACCACTTCATGCGGGCCAGATACCAAAGCACCGTGTTTACTGCAAGTAGTACGCCGGCTGCAGTCCACAGTTGCCCGGCTGCTTGGTGCGTGTATAGATTCCACGAATCAAAGGCGATGATAGATACAATAAAGGTTACAATAAAAACAAAATGCACGCGAGTAACCCGCACAGCATTGGTGTGCAACCAATCGGATAAATAATTGTTTTTCTTTTTCGCCACCATTGCACTGTAATGTTACTCAAATATGAGCATTATACGCAAGCAAACTTACATGCCCAACCGCAAATGATATCTGTTATCCGGCTTTTTCTTGCTTTTCTAGGATTTTGTCTACGGCTTCTTCGTCAGCTTTGTCTTTGGCGGTTTTGGTGTTGTCTTCCAGGCCAAAGTACACGACAAACAGAGCTATAAACCAAAAGAACAAACTAATTAATAACCACAGCCAAAAACTATGCCCTTTGCGCTTAGCCACTCTGGCTGGCCAAATGGCTATCAGTATAGCCGCGATTATGTATAAAACTCCCCATCCAAGCATGCATGCCTCCTTCTTTTACTTAAAGCTTACTCAAATTCGCTTTTTTTGCCTATCCTTTTTACCGTTAATTATGAACTTGTATATTGATATTAGTGCAATTAGTGTTGCTGGCATTACCGCTGGTAGCACTGCCGCCGCTGGTGTTGCCAGAGTTGCTAGCACTACCGCTAGTAGCAGACTGTCCAGATGTATTATTGACGGTTATTGAGTTGTTGCTACCAGGACTGTTACCAATTTCAACTACTGTGTGGTTACTGTCACCGCCATGTGCGCAGGAGTGTGCTGGTGGCGGAACTTCGACAATAAAGGAGCTATTAGCCAACACCACGCTGTTACTTCTAAGAGACGCTCCAACTGGCGTAACCACCAAAAGTGCTATCACTAAAGCAAGGGGTGTTGCAATAGCCACCTGAGCTATTTTTTTAGCTGGAAGCTTATTCTCGTTATACTCTAGTAAAACATACCCCGAAATATACGGTTTCATTTTTCTAAACTGGACGCTCAAAATTCTAACTTCGTTTATTATCACCATTAGTGCTGGTACATATATCAAAAGTGCTAGCCCAATAGGCTTATGTACAAAGTCAATAAAGTTACCGGCGTATGGAACACTTTTGTCTACTCTGCCGACTATATATTTGGGAGAAAATGGCACATCGGCTACCGGGTTGGCGTCACCCTTAGTGACTACTAATCCTTTGGTAGTTGGACCGGGCAATGCAACTATGCGATGAGTAACGGTTGTTTTGTTATTCTTAGGGCTTATATAAGTTACGACGTCCCCGACCGCGAGCTGTGTGGCGGGGACGCGGGTAACTTTTACAAGTGTGCCTTTTTTAAGATGTGGAGCCATACTGCCGGTTTGTACGCTTAGTAGCTTACCCCCGTCTTTTTGGGCAAACACAGCACATATACCCATAACCATAATGGCCAGGATTAAGATTACTGAGAATGCGCGTTTAGTAAAACGCCACATCAACTATTCTCTCTTCTTTACTGTTTTTATGTTGTTTGCTACTTAGGGGTTTGTTCCGGTAAATGACCAGTCAAAATCACTTACACTTGCGGACGACCCAGAAACCGCGCTAGCATTCACGGTTAATTTAACACCATACTGTTGCTCGGCGCCTGCATTTAGTGGACCACCCGGCAGGGCATCTGGTGTGCCATCTATTAATTGAGCAAGTGTGTATATCGCAGTTCCGCCGCCTCCGATTTTCTCAATCTCGACATTGACCTGCCCAAAATCTACAAAGCCCGTGTACGCACCTACCGTACCAAGTGCTCCCACAGTCAGAGGTGCTGTTCCGTCGTTTTTTAGCCAAAATGTAAATTGACTAGATGGCGTATCTAGGGCAAGGTCGCTAAAGTTAAAGCCAGGTGCAGTTACCCCGTAGGTGCTACCATCCCAGATTTTTAAACTCGCAGTCTGTGTAGAAAATTGGCTGTTTTCTAACGCTACGCTATTACTTGTTAATGCCGCGAATGTAACGCCGACTGCCAAAACAGATACAGCGCTAATTACCCCGACCGCTCGCATGACGGGGTTTAATGTGCGTATGCTACTCATACCTACACCCTCCTCTTTAATTGTGTTTACATTATCCCTCGTAACTCAGCTTATTCCCAAAGTGCTTTTGGCAACATTGTTGGAGCTACTACAAGCAATAGCACTAAAAATACTTAACTTGTTAAGTATTTTCTACCCCTCTTACTTCTGCAATAAATTACTTAAAGTAAATTCATCTACTACGGCTACCAGACATCAAAATGTTATAACCCCCGCAACAAACATAAGAGCAATCTTTATAACTATTATTACTAAATGTATTTGGCAAGGGCTTTTTGAGCGGTGTCTTTGAACTTTTCGACATCGTCTCCGTTGTTTTCTAGAAATATATCGGCTCGTTCTTTAACACCAGAATTGTTGAGGGTATGATGATCACCCTCTTGATGCTCCATTTCTTCCGCCTCATGCATCAAAAACTCTTTGTAGCTAATTTTATCCTCTTGGCTGCGCTGCCTAGTGATTATTCTTTGAAAGCGGATTTTTGGGTCGGCGTCTACCCAAATCACTTTGCCGCCCAGATTATGCACTTCGTCCGCTTCGCCGTAGTTGCGCAGGCTGGAAATAACTAATCCTTTGTGTTTTGTGCTGTCAAACTGCTCAACTGCCATGTCAATTAGTACCCCCAGGCCACTTTGCCTTCTCCAGGCTGCGCTTAAACCCCGTAAGTTTTTCCGGGTAATCTCTTTTCCCTGCTTTTTTAACTCTTCTCTTAGAATTTCCGAACCGGAAACGAACAGCCACCCGTGTCTTTCAACCAACATTTCGGCTATTGTGTCTTTGCCAGCCGCATTTGTTCCCCCAATTCCAATCAGTTTCATCACTGAAGGTATTCGTGAAGTTTGCGGGTGTCTTTGTGTTTGCGAAGTTTGGCTAGGGCTTTTGCCTCTATCTGTCTTATGCGCTCGCGGGTAACACTAAACTCCTGGCCTACTTCTTCTAGTGTATGGCTTTTGCCATCTTCCAGCCCAAAACGCAGTTTAAGGATTTTTTGTTCGCGCTCTGTCAGTGTTCCTAAAATTTGTTTGATCTGCTCCTTAAGAAGCTGCTCAGAAGCTGATTCGGTTGGCGTTTTGGTATCTTCATCCTCAATAAAATCGCCCAGTACGCTGTCTTCTTCATCGTCTCTAACAGATGCATCAAGGCTAGAGATGTCCTGTTTTATTTTCATAATGTGCTCAACTTTTTCAACTTCCATCTCCATGACGGCGGCGATTTCTTCGTTGGTTGGCTCGCGGTTAAGCTCTTGTGTTAGTCGGCGCTGAGTTCGCAAAAGCTTGTTAATGGTTTCTACCATGTGCACAGGAATTCGAATAGTGCGGGCTTGGTCGGCAATAGCACGGGTAATAGCTTGGCGAATCCACCAGGTGGCATAGGTGCTGAATTTAAAACCCCGTTCGGGGTCAAACTTTTCTACAGCTCTTAGCAATCCGGTATTTCCTTCCTGGATAAGATCCAGAAGGTCTAGACCGCGCCCAACATAGCGTTTAGCAATAGACACAACCAAGCGCATATTGGCTTCAGCCATAGCGTCTTTGGCTCGCTTATCTCCAGAAACAACTTTTTTTGCAAGAGCCAGCTCCTCTTCGGCATTGAGCAGAGGTATCTTGCCGATTTCTCGCAAATACAGTCGCACCGAATCGTCTGAAATATCGTCCAGGTACGAATTGTCATCTACTACCAGCTCTTCGCCATCTTCAGTTGTCCATTCGTCCGAGAAAGTTGTTGGGTCAGGCTCGGTTGCTTCTACAATCTCTACCTCAGCTTCACTCAGTTCTGAGTAAAGTCTCTCAAGAACATCAATATTGGCTGGTGTGTCAGGAATGAGTTTGAAGATTTGCTTATGATCCAGACTGCCTTTTTTCTTACCTTTGGCAACTAGCTGCTCTATTTCTTTTTCAAATACTTCCGGTTTTACGGGCTTTTTTACTGATTGTTTTTTCTGTGCGCTCAAAGTCAATAACCTTTCAGTTAGATTTAATGATTTGGTGTAATTTGTCAGCCTGGCTCATCAATTCCGCCAGTTCATTCGGGTCGGTTGTTCGCTGCATACTGGCAGCAATTTGTGAATTTTGCATTTTGACATATCGGCTCATCAGCCGCTGTTTGAGGCTTATTGCTTGTTCCTTTAAATCTGCAATGGGCAGCTCAGCGTATAGCTCTTCAAACTGTAATGATATGATTTTAACATAATCAGCAGCATCTTTCAATTTGCTCGACTCTTTGGTACTCCCTCTATAATTAGGGTTTGTTTGTAAAAATTCAAACAGTTGTCGTGACGGTCCTTCCGTGAAGAGATGTGGGTCTATATTTTGTGTCAGTCCTCGTATTTTTGGTTGCAGGAGTACCATAGCGAGAAAATGGTCCTGAAGCTTTTGGTATTCTCTTTCCGCACGGGCATCCGTTTTGGGTAGAATAACTGGTTTTTTTAAGCGAACTGATTCTTTGGTGTTGCCACCAACCAGCTTTTCTTTGACTGCTTCTAAGCTAGTGTCAGTAAGCTCGGCTATCTGTTTTAGGTAATGCTCTTGTTCGACTGGGTCTCTCAAAGACTTTATGGTAGAAACTAAAGCATCTGTAAAAGTTTTTTTACCAGCAGCTGTAGAAAGGTTTAGTTCTGCCTGGTAGCGATCAATCAGCCAGGCTGTTGCCTCCTTAGCTTGCTCGATTGCCTTTTGCCAACTTTTAACATCCTTTTTTACCAGCTCGTCAGGGTCTTTACCTTCAGGCAGGGTTATGATGCGTAGGTCAACTTCTACCTTCTGGGCTAGTGGGATCACCCTTTCGGTAGCTGTAATACCGGCTCTGTCAGCATCAAAACTTAGCCGAACATCGCCCGTAAACCTTTTCAGTTCACGCAGATGCTGCTCGGTCATCGCGGTACCGGCACTGGCTACTACATTAGCCACTCTTGCCTGGTGACTCTGAATAACATCCAAATTACCCTCGGCTACTACCACTACTGCCGTTTTGCGAATTGACTCTTTGGCAAGGTGTAGCCCAAACACATTTCGGCTTTTGTCATAAACCATAGTTTGAGGTGTGTTGATATATTTTGGAGCATCATGGATATCTTCCAAAAGCCGAGCGGTAAAACCAACCACTGCCCCACGGCTATCGCAAAGAGGTATCATAATACGCCCTCGAAACATGTCGCCTACTCCACCTCGCCGGGCCGAGCTAAGCCCTGCGTCCTGGATTTGTTTGCCGCTAAAACCCTGCTTGGCCAGGAAGTTTACTAGCGCTCTGCCTGTGTTGGGCGAATATCCCAGTCGCCAATCCAGGATTGTTTGCTTGGTAAAACCACGCTTTTTTATAAGGTATTCCAAAGCAGGCTTGCTGGCTGTTAGCTGACGCTGATAAAACTTGGTTGCTAATTCTAAAATTTCTAAAGTCTTTTTTTTGCGCTCGGCATTTACTGAGCTACCTGACGAAAACTGTTCTAGTTCTACCCCCGCTCTGCGGGCTAGTTGTTCTAGTGCCCCCCGAAAGTCTAGTCCGTCGACTTCCATGACAAAGCTTATTACATCTCCGCCCCGACCGCTGGAAAAATCGTGCCAGATTTGCTTTTCGGGGCTAACAACAAAAGAAGGCGTTTTTTCGTTTGTCCAAGGGCTAAGGCCCTTATAATTTCTACCCATGCGTTTTAGCTGAACATATTCACCCACTATGTCCTCAATATTTAGCCGACTCTTGACCTCTTGCACTGCATCCATACAGTCCAGTATAACTGGACAATTTACAATTTACATTTTTCAATTTTCAAAATTGCTATAATTCAAAGTAACAATGGATAGTGTAGATAAAACGGCTAAGTTTATTAAAAAAAAGTTTCTAAGCGAACACACTGGGCATGATTGGTGGCATATGGAGCGTGTCTGGAAACTCTCAAAACAAATTTCCAAATCAGAAAAAAATGTTAATACGGAAGTAGTTGAGCTAGCAGCACTTCTGCACGATATTGCCGATCATAAGTTTCATGGTGGTGATACAGAGGTCGGGGCTTTTGAAGCCGGCAAGTGGATGAAGTCGATAAGTGTTCAAGCTAGCGTAATTATTCAAGTTCAAGACATTGTTAGGCATATTTCTTTTAAGTCTATCAAGCATAAGCCTCTGCTGAATACCATTGAAGGGAAAGTTGTACATGATGCCGACAAATTAGATGCTATGGGAGCGATTGGCATTGCAAGAGTTATGGTTTTTGGTGGTACCCATGACAGATTAATTTATAGCCCTGATATTCCGGTAATGGAGGATTACACCTTTGAGAAGACAAACCCCTCAAACACGACAGCAATTAACCATTTTTATGAGAAGCTTCTGCATCTTAAAGACAGGATGCTCACTGAAACTGGCAAGAAGATGGCTGAGCACAGACATAAGTATATGGAGGAATATCTTAAAGAATTTTATGCTGAGTGGGATGGTAAACAATAACGTCTAGACCCTAGCCCCTGATACCTGTTAGCATAAGCGGTATGCCACCGAGCAATCCACAGTACG
>CAYUXQ010000011.1:0-2672 GCA_964448925.1 uncultured Candidatus Saccharibacteria bacterium
ACGAACAGTCTTTGGAGAGCCAAGCCCAGCAAGAATTGAAAAGCTTGGTTGAACCAGCTCAGGCGATTTTTATATGCGCCAAACTGGAAAGCGAACTGCGCGGATTGGACGAAACTGATCGCCAAGAAATGCTGGAGAGCTATGGCCAAAACGAGAGCGGGCTGGTTCAGTTGGTTCATGCTGCCTACTCAGCTTTAAATTTGCAAAGTTTCCTGACTGCCGGAGAAAAAGAGGTACGGGCTTGGACTGTACCAAAAGGCGCGACCGCACCACAAGCAGCAGGAATAATTCACGGCGATTTCGAGCGCGGTTTTATTGCCGCTCAAGTTGTTGATTATTTTGATTTGATTTCCGCTGGATCTGTGCAGGCAGCGAAAGCAGCTGGCAAAGTCCGCACTGAAGGCCGCGACTACATAATGCAACCGAATGATGTAGTTGAATTTAGATTCAATGTTTAGCGTATGGGCGTTTGGGCAGAATTTGTAAAGCTCTTCTTGAGCCCCGGCACTGTGCATTGTTCGGGATAAGTTGTCAGTATGTGACCGCCTGCCCTTACGCATTCTTCAAAGCTACTTACAACTTGGGTGCGGTTATGTTTCCATACATAAAAACTCGTAGCAGCAACTATGATTATGGCTACAAGAACAAGTCTGCTTATCATCTATTAATAATACAGTGTGGTGTTTGATAGGGCTTGAGAATGGTGGTTGTCAGCGGTAAGGCCAAAGGGGGTCCGCCAGAATTGGCGGACCCCCAAAAAAGAAGAACTCTCAGTCTGGCACGCTGATGCTGCGACAGCTGGGGTGAGTCCAATCCCTGCCCCGAAGGTCTGGGTCAACGATTGAATAAGCTGCTACTACATCCTGCGCCCAAGGCGTAGCATACGCAGCATGAGAAACATTGCTGATCTCGATGCCATAGTAGCGCTCTGCAGAAGCTAGCCGGGCTACCCAGGTGGAGTCCAGGAACTGATAAGCCCCTGAAGCGTCTGAGTTCAAAGAACTTTCTACATACGGTGTCCCGCCGTTCTCGGCAGTGTAACCTCCATAGCCAGACCGGCTTGACTCGAATCTGATCAGGCAACGGCGATACTCCTCAGTGCGTCGAACATCGTGCGCCCAAGGCATAATGCTCTGGAGCTTACGCTCTAAGCGCTTTAGCCTCTGGGTGTGGTGCACTAGTGTCTTACGAGCGTGTGCGCATACCTTGCGCCGTTTAGTGCCCACAACCTGTGAGCACTCACGCTTTCCATGCTCTGCCGATGGCAGGTGAAGTGCCCACTTTCCTTTGTGGGCATAGAAATTTACAACAGTCTCAGACTTGTGAATCTTTCTTTCTAGGCTTCTCGCCTGGCTTGTTTGACCCGAGCTCGCTGCCCAGGTGCTGCTTGGGACAGCTACCAGAAACAACGATACAAGTACTACGAACAGTAGGACCTTGCGGAGCTTCGGCACCGTAGGTTCCTCCTTAATGTACGACAAAGCCCCGGGTGGGCTCCGTCTGTTTGTTTGCCAGTTTGAAAGCAGTATTGCAGTCCGCTTATTTGAAAAACGAGCTACTGCTTTACGTGCCAGTCCAGGAAAATCCTGCGAGCCTCATTTGACACTCACTTTTTCCTAGACCTCGCACAGGTCTGACAACCACCATCTATAATTATAACACTTTGGAATAGGCTAATTCAAATAGGTAGCTAGCGGCTATGGTATTGATGAAATCCAGACCAGTTGCGCCTTACCGATAGCGACGAACTCGTATAAGGGTTTATCACTGACATATGTGCGCCACGAATCGCGGCAGTTCCTACAGTGCGAAGGTGCCCACTGACACTCCTAGGCGACAAACTGTGTGAATATTGAGGCATAATTTGAGCGCTAAAATCTGACTGGGCTGGCTGTGGTACAGCCTCGCCTTGGTCTTCCATCTCTCTAACAAGTTGTTGGGCATCCTGTGGTTGACGAATTTCCATAATTCTCTGCTGGACAAAAGCCGTTAGCTGCCGCATGTGATGACGGTGTTTTATACTAGTAAAACGGTGCTGCTTGTTAACGGTAAATATGGTTATAGTGGCATCTAGCAACCTGTTGCTGTAGTCAATTTCTGAAATCATATCAAACCTTATGTCTTCCAAAGACAGAAACAAAGTTTTTTTATCTATTAGCAACAAGCGTCTCTCTGTAGCAACCAGCATGGCGTACCCACCGTAATACCGACCAGTTACTAAAGATACTATCTGTTCATCGTCCATCAATAGCATAGCTAGTTCTTTTAGCTCAGGCTTATACCAATAAGAAACTCTTACTCCTAGTTGATTTATTCGAGCTTGAATATGACTTAGGTGAACCATAACCTCTACCCCATCTTAGCCCTTATATAATGCTCTACTTTTTGCAGTAGTTCAGTAATCTATCACACTCCAAACACATGATTTTTATCACATTCAAAAAACAACATTAGCATATAATTAATACATGCTCTCAGGTAAAGAACAACTCAGAGCCTTGGTAGAACTTTTCAAACATGGGACATGTCTTACATATTCTAAAGACGAATTTATTATTCGACCTGGAGAGGCCCCTGGCTATGTCTACTACATCGAGGAGGGTCTAATAAAAGCCTATAACATTAGTAAGTACGGAGAAGAAAACTTGCTTATTATAAGAAAATCACATGAA
>CAYUXQ010000011.1:2682-7964 GCA_964448925.1 uncultured Candidatus Saccharibacteria bacterium
CTTTCCTCTTATTTGGTCACTTACGGGTCAAGAACGAAATATAATCTACCAAGCACTTGGTCCGGCTACATTGTGGAGGATTACTCGCAAAACATATATAGACTACATTCACGAAAATCCAGAGTCGCTACTACCAATACTAGATATGGTTACCGAAATGTATCGCATACACTCGGAAAGGATTTTGAACCTAGAATACCGAACTGTACGCGAAAGAGCTGTATCCTTTTTGCTGACTTTGGGAACTCGTTTTGGCAAAAAAACACCCGATGGCGTAGTACTAGAGGTCCCTCTTCGTCATCAGGATATAGCGAGCTCTATAAACGCCACACGCGAAACGACCAGTCGAGAGCTGGCCGTTTTAGAAAGAAAGGGTTTGATCACTAACAAACGGTACTTGATTGTACTGAAAGACATCAAAGCCTTGAAGACTATCCTGGAATAACCTTGAGTAAATAAAATCTTTCTGTGTTGCCTCCGCTACCAGATACTTCCGAGTCAGCTTTTGTAACGGTTACGAAAAGTTTTTTCGACCACAGCTCAAAGTCCTTAAGAATTTGACGACGCATTGTGTTATTTTTGATAATCCCTTTGTTTGTTTGGCCTTTTCTAGCTTCGAATTGTGGTTTAAACATAGCCACGATAACTGTATTTCTGCTAGCTATTTTAGCAACCGAAGGAAGTATCTCCCGCAAGGAGATAAAACTAACATCAATCAACACAATACCAATCTTCAAGGACTGTCCTTGTAAAAAGTCTCGAATGTCGGTTTTTTCATGCAATTCTACTTTGGGGTCACGGCGCAACTTCGGATGCAGTTGGTCGGTGCCCACATCTACAGCAATCACCTTGGTTGCACCATGCTGTAAAGCAAAGTCGGTAAAACCGCCGGTACTACTACCAACATCAAGTACAATCTTGTTTTTGAAATCCAGGCCCAGTTTTTTGGCTACGCTGGCTAGTTTTAGTCCCGCTCGGCTGACATACTGACCGCTGGATTCTAGAACTAGCTTGTCCTCGGCAGATACAAAAGTACCTGCTTTTGTAATTACTTGGCCATTAACCTTAACTGCTTCAAGATTTATGTAGCTAACAGCCTGAGACCGTGAACTAACCATCCGGCGTTTTACCAGCTCTACATCCAACCGATTTTTCATAATCTTAGTTTTTTACCCGTTCGCGGTAAGCACCGGTTGCGGTGTCTATGCTCAATACATCACCGGTTTTTATAAACGCTGGAACCTTAACTGTTATACCAGTTTCAAGCTGAGCGTCTTTAGTAATTGCACTAGAGGTGTCACCTCTTACGGCATTTTCGGCGTAGATTACCTTGAGGGGAACATTTTTGGGCAGCTCTATACCAATTACCCTTCCATCAAACAGCTGAGCTGTAACTACATCGCCCTCTTTTAGGTAGCCTAGCTGGTCAGCTAAGTCCTGTTTTGAAAGTTCGAACTGTTCAAAACTTTGCGGATCCATAAAGTGAGCCGATGAATCGTCGGTATACAAAAACTGCACATTACTTTGGTTAACATCTGCCTGTTCGATAGATTCGCTACCCTTAAAGGTGCGCTCTTGTACTTTGCCGTCAATCAAACTTTTGATTTTGACATTTACTATAGACCCGCCACGACCCATAACTTTCTGGCTGTATTCAACTACCCGGTACGGCGTACCGTCCATCTGGAATATAGTGCCCTTTTTTAGATTTGTTATCCCGAACGCCACTGCTCAGCCTGCCGAAACAAACGGTAGCAAGCCAATGTGGCGGGCGCGTTTAATGGCGCGTGCCAGCTGGCGCTGCTTAGACTCGGTCAAACCGGTTTTTTTGCGCTGTTCGATTTGGCCGTATTGGTTTACATAGCGCTGTAAGGTCTTGAAGTCCTTGTAATCAAAATAGGCTACATCTGTTCGGTGTTTAAATATCTTCGCCATAAAATCCTTTCTTAGACGATCGACATTAGACGATCGACATTAGTTTCTTTAGCCGTGAACCTGTGAGATCTAATCAAGCCATTTAGCAGTTTGTGAGCTTTGTCTGCATGTTCTACTAGAGTTTCGTAGCCTGAAGCAGATAAATAACCCAGCCCATTAGCAACCATTGACTGGCTTTTTAGCTCATATAACGAACCTGATGCCGTCTGATAGAAACGCTCTTTATCTTTTGGTGTTGAACGACCGAATCCTTCGGCTAAATTAGAAGTTGCAGAAACAGACGCTCGACGCATTTGAGAAGTAAGGCCAAAATTTTCCAAAACTGGAAATGTTGAAGATGCTTCGTATACAAATAGGCACAGTTTGTAACTAGCTTGCCACGCTAGCAGATCAGTAAAACTTTTTATTGATTTATTATTACTAGATTCCATCGTCTATTGTCTAACCCTAGAATGGTATGTCGTCTAGGTTAATCGGCTCATCACCAATGTCCTCTATAACAACATCTTCCTCTTTTTTACTCTTTTTAGCGGCCGGTTTAGCCGGCAAACTGTCGGTACTGGCGGGTAGCGGGTCGTCGCTAGCTTGCGGCGCTCCAGCTGGTCCGCCCAAGAATGTTACATCTTGTGCAACTACTTCCAATTTACTGCGTTTTTGTCCGTCTTGCTCCCAGCTGCGGCTTTGCAAGCGACCGGCAACCAACGCTGGACGGCCCTTGGTGAGATACTGGGCTACTCTCTCGCCCAGTGGCCCCCAAGCTACAATATCTACAAAGTCTGTCGCTTCTACCCACTCACCGTCAGAATTTTTGTAGCTACGGTTTAGAGCCAGCCCAAAGTTGCACACGCTCTGGCCGGTAGGCGTGTTTCGTAGTTCTGGGTCGCGAGTTAGGTTGCCCATGAGTGTTACTTGGTTAAAACTTCGTGCCATTATATTGCTCCTTCTATCCCCACTGCTCTTACACTACTCTTTAGATTCTTCATCGCTCGCTCCGTCATCCTCACGCTCACTTCGCTCAGCGGCTTTTTTAGCCTTTTCGGCCTTCAAAGCTTCCGCTTTGGCGATTGCCTTCAAATCTGGTCGAGTAATCAAAAATCTAATGATTTCATCGGTTATGTTAAATGTTTTTTCCACTTTCGCAACACCTTCTGCAGGCATTTCCACGGTGTAAAAAACATATACAGCAAAATCCTGTTTGGCAATCTGGTAGGCTAACTTTTTTTTACCCCAGTTGTCGGTTTTAGTTATTTTGCCACCGGCGTCTGTAATAATACCTTCGACTTTTTTGCTGGCTTTTTCCAGATCAATTTCTAGGTCTGGGTGGTATAGTACGGCTATTTCATATGTGTTGCTCAAATGAACTCCTTCCTTTGGTCTCGGGCTAACCGCCAAAAAAGATGCGTTAACCTGAATTAGTTGTTACTAGCACTATTATAGATTATTTGGTAACAGAGGTCAATCTTAGGGAGATTTGCTATTCTCCAAATTCGGTTGTATCGTTTGCTTAGTGCGAGCGGTGGAGACACTGCCGGACAAATGTCGGACTTCTACAATTAGGAGAAATCTAGTGGGCACTCAAAACGACTCAAAGTACGATTGGCTCAAGCATCGGTGGGTAGACTGTCGGCGTTTACGCAAGTATTCTGCCTACGGTATTACACTTACAGCCGCCGGTACAGTCTTGTTATACGGACTCGTTAGCCACGCAGGAGTAAACAAATTCCTGGCGCAGGCAATTCTTGTGCCAGTGGTCATGCTGGTGGTGACTTTTTTACTTCACCGTTTCAGGGTATTTGGTGACCGGACAGTCCCAGCCGGTATTTCATTTAGGCGTTGGGGGGCAGTTAGGCTTGGAGGCTTTTGCGCTAGCAAATTGTCCTTCATTCTCTTGGTCGCGGTTCTCGGAGTACCATATCTAATTGCAAGCTTGCTCATCACCTCGGGATTGGCGGGACCATCCTACCTACTAATCCGTGACTGGGCATTTATGGAAGAAACCGACAGCGAGGCGTGACTCCGCTCATTTTGAACAAAAATGAGCGGGTCCGCCTCTAACAATTCTTTGAATCAATACTTTTCGCCTGTGTCGTCGTCGGGTATATCGTCGTACACATCACCCTGATCTTCTGGCTCGGAATCGACAACTGCCTCGGGTCTACCAAAAACATCGTCCAAGCTGCCCACCAGCACTTCTCGCGGTTTGTTACCACTAGCAGCCGCAATAATACCCTGTTCTTCCATCATATCCATAAGTTTGGCTGCCCTGCCATATCCAATACCCAGCTTGCGCTGAAGCAAACTAGTGCTGGCTTTGCCGCTGTTTACCACCACTGTAACGGCATCTTTCCACATTTCATCGTCACCGTCGTCGTTGGCAACCACAATTCCGCCACGACCGTTTAGCTGGACCGGTTGGCTAACTACTTCGTCATCGTAGCTCGGCGGGCGCTGAGAACGCAAAAAGTCACATAGTTTGTTAGTTTCATCTCCAGTGATTAGCGCGCCCTGTACGCGAATTGGCCTTGGAATATCAGTAGTTTTAAACAGGCCGTCGCCCTTGCCAAGCAGTTTTTCTGCACCCGGCTGGTCAATAATAATCCGGCTGTTTACTTGGTCCTTAACAGCAAAGGCAATCTGGGCTGGAACATTGGCTTTTATAATACCGGTAACAATGTTGGCATCAGGCCTCTGGGTAGCAAGCACCAAATGTATGCCGGCGGCCCGGGCCTTTTGAGCTATGCGGGCAATCAGCGCTTCTACATCTCGGCTGGCCACCATCATTAAATCGGCCAACTCGTCGATAACTATGACTATATGGGGCATACCTTCTTCTTTTTTAAGACTGTTATAACCCTGTATATCGCGTTGCTTAACTTCGGCAAAAGTCTTAAGTCGCCTTTCCATTTCGGCTACCGCCCACTTAAGTGCGCTAATGCATTTTTCTGGTTCAGTTACCACTGGCGCCAGTAGGTGCGGAATATCCTCGTAAGGGGCCATCTCTACATGTTTAGGATCGACCAAAATCAATTTTAAGTCCGAAGGGCTGTTGCGGTACAAAAAGCTGGCCAATAGCGTGTTAATCATAACACTCTTACCAGATTTAGTTTGTCCAGCAATCAACAAATGAGGCATTTCTTCTAGGTCGGCAACAATTGGTTCACCGGCGATGTCTTTGCCGACTACAAAACTAAGATTTCCTTTGGACTCTGACCACGGTTGGCTAGTTAGTAAGCCCCGAATGGTCACAGTCGCACTTTTGACATTGGGTACTTCTACGCCAACTGAGCGTTTACCGGGAATAGGCGCTTCCATACGAATGCTATGGGCCGCTAAATCCAGCTTGAGGT
>CAYUXQ010000011.1:7974-20646 GCA_964448925.1 uncultured Candidatus Saccharibacteria bacterium
TTTACCCCCGTTGGCGGTTTGAAAGTATATTGCGTCACTCTAGGACCGACATTTGCACCCTCTATCTCAACATCTATGTTGAAGTTGGCAAAGGTGTCTTTTATCATTTCGGCGTTATGTTTTACATCGCCTGCGTTGGCTTTGTCTTGCTTGTCACTTAGCAGTTCTAACGAAGGAAACTGCCAGTCTGGGTCGCTGGCGGTTGTTAAGGCTGTCTGCGGACCATCTGGAGCCAGTTTCTTAGCTATTGGTCTTACAGATGCTACCTTAGCGGGCCCGTGTTCCATGGGAACCCCTTCGCGTACCTCAAACTGGGTTGAGCCCATTTTTGTCTTTAGTGCAGCCATATCTTCCTCGCCTTCAACAGGCTTGCTTTTGAACAGCGCACCGATTTTTAGCAATGACTTTGGTTCTACGCCAAAAGTAAACAGTCCAGCAAAAAGAGCCAGCAAAAAGAACACCAGGCTCGCCAAAAACTTGCCAAGAGCTCCCATTAACACATTCCCAGCTGCTGCTCCAATGTGGCCGCCATGCCCGCCAGTAACGGTGCCAGCTGCATCAGTAGCGGCAAAAACCACATGAAACCAAGCAGCCGCAAAAACCAATAGACAAACCACACCAGCCATGCGGTGCAGCGGTATTTCTTGCTCTTCGCTGGTAAACTTTGAAACTCCTAGATATATAAGCGCAAATGGCGCAAGCACTGTGGCAAAACCAAGTGCCCACCAAAACCCATTCCACATGCCGGCTGGAATTGGCGCCGAAATAAAGGCTCCAAACAGTAGCACCAGTCCCAGAACAATCAAGATTACCGCACCGAGACCCTTCCAAAAGTTAGCCGAAGGACCTTTTTCCTCGTCCTTCTTTTTCTTGGAATTTTTAGCTGCTGATTTTCGTTTTTTGGGCATATTAACTGAACCTTTAGTATAACCTTATTACGCCGGTTAAAAAACAAACTAGCGTAATGTTGTAATTATAACATACGGTCTTATGAATGTCAATAATACGCCCGGGAGGTCTCTGTTTTGCCTACAAGTTTAGTCTTTTTAAATTTTTTGATCCTGAGACAACTATGCAGCTTTGGCACCATCAAAGAAGTATCTTGACTCGCTGGCGGACAAATATCTTTGGGGATTCTTCAGAAGGTCTAAGGCGTGGTCGGGCGTTTGTTCTATTCTTCTTACCAAGAAGTCTGGCGTAGATTCGTCCCCAAGGTGCACAATATCCAGAGTAGCCGCACCTCCTACATAAAGATGCAGTCTTAACGACCTGTCCGGAAGTTCCCTTTCCCCAACTTCGAAGCCACCTTCAGGAGGCTCGTAAGCGGGCACTTCCAGATCTAGATCTAATATAGTCATGTCTAGGGTTTCGTTGCTCATTTTGATTTTCCTTTTTATATTCGACCTATAAAGCTCGTTATACTCCCCCTGTTATCTCATGTCAAGACTCGCCGCGTCCCTGTTCTTTTCTTTCCTGCTTGCTTTTTAGTCGACGAATCGCTCGCTTGACTCTTTGTGGCTCTCGTATTTCCGGTAATGCCCTTATCTCTGCTGTCACACTCCTGCGAAATTTATTCATTTCTTTACGGGATGGCTCTCCAGTGGTTGGTCTAGGCTCAATATACTGCTTGTAAAACTGCCAAGGGGTACCAGTGTACACCTGCCATGATAAGTAGTCACCTCGGTCATCACTGCCTTTTTCTTCGACTAGGCAAATTGGTTTTCCTTCTACCAAGCCATGCCCCAAAAAGTATGTCTTTTTTTCGAAAACATTGCTAAATTCATATAGCTCTGCTTCTTCCAGTAAACGGTTAGCAAGTAATAATAGGTCTCTGGTCGGTTCGGGTATATTGTCGTCATAAATTTTCGAACCGTCGGTATCTTTTGCGTACTGCTGCTGCTCTTGGTCAGATAGCAAGTTATAGCGTGCGTCGGAAATGGCGGTTTTTGGTGGTTTAAGCGGTAAGATTTCGCTTCGTGGCGCGTTTTGGTCGTCATATGTTCTTGAAAGCTCCCGAACCTTTCGAGCTACAGAATTGGCTATGTGATCATAGTCAGAATATGCAGCCGGGTCAGTTTGAGTTTTTTCCATAAAATAGTTAACCATTGTAGCGGCTTTTTCCAGGAATGTTTTTTCTAGATCTTCTTCTTGGGTTTCGGCCGCATTACCGCTATGCTCCTGCTCGACTGCCTGAAATTCATAAGGGAGCCCACGAAAGACTTCTAGCGTTCTATACCGCCCAAGTTCATCCAAGCCTGCTCTTTCTACCAGGTATAGGTTCGGGCGCCCGGCTTGGTGGTTTTTTTCTATGTCCGGCGCATAAAGCCTAGCGCCAAATTCATCTTCGTCATCCTTTAGCCCCACCAAAATAGTTGAACCAGAAACATGTAGGGCCATCTCCAAAAAAGCCCTCGAAGCCGGCAAATCCTCAAAATCGTATAATCTTATAGTGTTGCTGTATGCGAGCGCTCTTTTTTCCACGTGCGAATCTACTGTGTTGACTGATTCCGGCTCGCGAAAGGGCTTAAGTTGAACGCGGTAACCAAAAAGCTCTCCCTCAGGCTCGCCTTCTTTGTGAAGGCCAGCCGCTTTAAGGGTATCGACAAACTGGTCAGCCAGTTGGCTGTAGCCTGGAAATAGCTGTTCGCGAAGTCTGAAGAATTGCCTAAATCCCTCTGGTGAATCAAGACTTTCTCTAGTTTTCAGTCTATGGCCAAGAACAGGGTCTTCCGCCACACTCACCTTGCCTACTCCGCGAAGCTCCGGCATGCCTATGTGGTCATAAATATCTCCACCCAAATCAAACCCACCACCCGCATGTAGTGACTCTCTCATAAAAAGGTTCCTTTTGTTTATTTAACGAACCAAAAGTCTACCTCTGTTATACTACCTTGCTATACAATGGTCAACCCACCCTTTAGCCTATATGGGCATAAACTACTCCGGTTAGCTTTTTACCTGAGCACTAGTGTAGTCTGAGCCACTTCTTCAACTTTTGCGACTTACGGTATTGAGCGATGAACAAAAAATCAGATGTTCCTGGAGATACGCCTGAACATGAAGAATAAAGACCCTCTCTCGGACTACAATAACCAAGATGTCCAGCTATTAGATTCCAACTCTACAAGAATAAAGACTCTAAACTAGCCTCAGGCTGCAAGACAACAACAAACATCAACAAACATCAAGGACAGTCCTTGTAGGGCACAATTTGAGCTAATTTACCCCTGTTCAAGGACAGTCCTTGATTGAGTTTGATTTTGATATATAAGGAACTGTGCGTAGGGGTAGAATTAGTCTACGCGGGCGTCTTGGTTGAGCAGTCTCTGGCGCATCTGAGCAAACCTACGCTGTTGCTCTAAGGCAATTTGTTCCGGTGTTTTTTCGGCAGCTGGTACTTCTTTGCCGTTACCATTTGCTTTTTCAATCCCGCTGCCGTTCTTTTCTACCCTGCCTCCCACAATGTTGACAACCGGTATTACTATCGGGCTGTGCTGGGTTTGCTCGTACAAAAAGTGTGTTACATAGTCTTTTAGTTCGGCCTTGAACCTGTCCAGATCTACGCGCTTGTAGCGCTGAGTTACTGCGCGACGCAGTTCGGTCCTAAAAGCGTTCATTAACTCTTCGTTGTCCTTCATGTAAATGAATCCACGGCTAATAATGTCTGGGCTAGTAAGCAGACCACCAGTTTTTTTATCAATAGTTAGCACCACTGCTACCAAACCTTCTTCGGCTAGTAGAACCCGGTCTTTTACTACAATATTGGAAACAATAGCCCCTGTCTGGTCTACCAAAATAGTGCCGTGCGGCACCTGCCCGATAATCTCTACTTTTTTTTCACTAGCTACAATAATGTCTCCGTTGTCGGCGTTGAGTATGTTGGCTCTAGGCATTCCAGCTTCTATGGCCAGGTCTACATGATATTTTTTAGCTGTGTAGTCACCGTAAATAGGCAAAAAATACTTAGGCTGAACCATGGTAATCATTTCTTGATATTCATCGCGGCTACCGTGACCCGAAACATGCAAAGGGCCAATGTTGTCTACTTCATGACTTTCGTGGCGATACACATGCACGCCCATTTTTAGCAAATCATCAGTCATAGACCGTATTAGAGCATCGTTGCCAGTATATGGAATTGGCGTACTAGAAAGTATTACCGTGTCTTGCTCTTTCAGATGTACATGTTTATGGTCCCCTAAGGCCATGCGCTGCAAGGCGCTATTGGGCTCGCCCTGGCTGCCAGTGCAAACAACCACAACATCCGTATCTTTCATAGTACCTACCTGGGCGATCGGCACAAAAGTTCCTTTGGGGATCTTCATAAAGCCGTTGCGTACAGCCATTTCAAGCGTACTTACCATGCTGCGCCCGTCCATAGCCACCCTTTTGTTGTGGTGGACGGCGGCATTTACTATCATTTGCACTCGGTTCATGTTGGTGCTGAACAAGCCCACAAAAATTCGCCCCGGGGCTTGGTCCATAATGTCTATAAAGCTCTTTTCTATAGAACTTTCACTAGGGGTTCTGCCTGGGCGTTCGGTGGTTGTGCTTTCGCTCATTAGTACCAGTACACCTTTTTTGGCAAGCTGTTTAAAACGCTCCATGTCTGTTTTTTCGTGGTCGAGCGGGTTCGGGTCAAAACGAAAATCACCAGTGTTGATGATTCGTCCCGCTGGTGTATCTACCACTATTGATGTGCTGCCAGGTATGGAGTGTGTCACCCGGATAAGCTCTATGAAAAAGGTGCCAACTTTTAGCCTTTCGTGAGTGGTTTCGTTCATAACCACTGTTTTCAGTTCAAAACCGTCCGGCATTGGCAGGCCGAAGTTTTCGAATATTTCTTCTACCCGCCCAACAGTAAATCGGCTACCGTAAACTGGTACACCGTACTTAGGCAAAATGTGCGGCAAGCCGCCAATGTGGTCTAGGTGCCCGTGGGTAATTACAAAACCCCGGAGCTTATTCTTTATAGTGTCTAGGTAAGTTGTGTCGGCTATGCCGTAGTTAATGCCAGGCAAGTCCACCCCCAAGTCGTTGCCGCAGTCAATTACAATTGCGTCGTTACCGTATTCTATGACCATCATATTTTTTGAACCGCCGCCGTCCATGCCACCCAGGCCGATGATTCTCAACTGGGGGCCAGAATCAATTACATTTGCCCTTTTTGGCTTTTCTGCGTCTGCCGGTGCTTTCGCCGAAGCATCGAGGTATTGATTGGCTATACGATTAGCATCCGAAACGGCTTGTTTTTGAGCGCGTATAGCCGCTCCGCGACTTACATTGCGGCCGGTAGCAGTAACCATTTGCCTTTGTTTGGCTTGCGAGCCGGAGCTTGGTTTTTTCTTAGATTGATTATTTTTTCTGTCCATATTGTTTTTTAGTTTTCCTTTCAAATTGTTTAATAAAAATTAATTAATTTTCTTGAGTATTAGTGGTATTTGGGCAAAGTCGTCTAGCAATGTTTGTCGTAAGCCTCCGTTATATAGCGCAGCTGCCGGGTGAAATAGCGGCAAATAGACTTGGCCTTTGTATCGTTTTGGCTGACCATGGTCGCGACTGATTTGCAGCATTCCTGGTATCAAGCTGTCCATGCTGTGCCTTCCCAAGGTAACGACAATTTTTGGCTGTATTACCCTAAGCTGCTTGTGCAGATAGGGCAAAAAGTCAGCTTTTTCGCTGGGCAATGGGTCGCGGTTATTCGGTGGGCGGTATTTGACTATGTTGGTTATATATACTTCCTTTCGTTGCATATTCACACTAGCCAGCATCTCGTCCAAAAACTTCCCAGCCGCGCCCACAAACGGCAAACCCTGCAAGTCTTCGTTCTTACCGGGGGCTTCGCCCACAAATACAATATCCGCGTCTGCATTGCCGTCTCCGAATACAAGTTGCGTGGCTTCTTGAGCCAAATCTTTGCAGACATTATTTACTAAAATGTCTGCTTTTATCTGTTCAAGACTTGCTTGTTTTGACGCTTTTCCCATGGACTAACGCCTTAACGAACTTGGCCAAATTGTGCAACCCACCCACCAAAAGAACAATGCATATTAGATACAGCAAAAGGCTACCGTTATCTATCGCCCAAGAAGCTACCCCATAGGCCAAAGCCAGCTCAACCAAACCGGACACAAAATAGCCTTGCCGGGTTTTGTGCCATTTGTCTAGTTTTGCCAAATTAGCCATTTTCTTACTTGCTACTCTTCTTTTCATCCCTGAGTGCCCCTTTCATGCTTAGCTGAAGCCGTCCGCGGTCGTCAATAGCTACCAGTTTAACAGTTACCTTGTCCCCTTCGGCAACGACATCGCTCGGTTTTTCTACCCGCTCTTCTTTCATTTCTGAAACATGTACAAGTCCTTCTTTGCCAGGCAGAATTTCTACAAAAGCGCCAAAGTCCAGTACCGAAACCACGCGGCAGTTTTCGTACACTTTGCCAACTTCAGGTTCGGCCACGATGTCGCGGATCCAGTTTATAGCTTTTTCTATGCTGGCGCCGTCCGGACTGGCTATCATCACTGTTCCATCGTCTTTTATGTCGATATCGGCGCCGGTTTCGCCAGTAATTTTCTGAATTGTCTCGCCACCTTTGCCAATGACTTCTCGAATTTTATCGGGGTTAATCTGAATAGATTCGACCCGCGGCGCATAGGGGCTCATTTTGTCACGCGGACCGTCTAGCGTGATTAGCATATGTTTCAGTATTTCCGCTCGGCCCTCTTTGCCCTGCACCAGTGCATCTTTAAGTACCGAACCGGGCAGACCGTGCACCTTCATATCCATCTGAAGCGCTGTAATGCCTTTGGCGGTTCCGGCGGTTTTAAAGTCCATATCACCGGCAAAATCTTCGGCATCGGCTATGTCGGACATAATGTAATGTTTGTCGCCTTCCTTCATCAGCCCCATGGCAATACCGCTGACTGGCGCAGAAAGCGGCACACCCGCATCCATTAGTGCCAAACAGCTACTGCAAGTGGCCGCCATGCTAGTACTGCCGTTTTGGCTCATAATTTCGGTAACCGAACGGATGGTATACGGAAATTCACTCTCGGCCGGAATAACAGACTGCAGGGCTCGTTCTGCCAGGTAGCTATGGCCTATTTCGCGCCGCCCTGGGCTACCTAGCCGCTTAACCTCTCCCACAGTATAGCCAGGCGCGTTGTAATGGTGCATGTAGCGTTTTTCGCCTTCTCGCTCCATTGTGTCTATCAGCTGGGCGTAGCTTAATGGAGCCAGAGTAACAATATTCATAGCCTGAGTTACTCCGCGAGTGAACAGGCTGCTACCATGAGCTCTGGGCAAAAAACCAACTTCGCTAGACAACGGTCGGATTTCGTTTAGTTTGCGACCGTCTGGGCGTAAGCCGCTTTTGACAATTCCTTCGCGCACGTCTTTATGCAGAGCGTTGGTAAAAGCATCGTCGTATTCGGCTTTGACAGATGTATAGTCATCTGTTTCACCAGACTTAAATTCTTTAGTAAATGATTCGTGCATTTGCACTCGCAAATCAGCCACTAGGTCGTTTCGTTCTGGATAGGGTTTGCGCAAGTTTTCGCCCAGTTTGCCCTTTAGCCAAGCATCAACTTTGGCTTGAATGTCGTCGTCTGGCTTAACCAGAGTGTATTCCTGGGTGGTAATGCCGACTTTTTTGGCTAGTTCTTGCTGCAGAGCAATAGCTGGCTGGATAGCTTTATGAGCATACTCCAGAGCTTCTGCTACTTTTTCTTCGCTGACTTCGCGGGCGCCGGCTTCTACCATCATTACGGCATCCTTAGTACCGGCTACCACTAAATCTAGCTCGCTGTTTTCTAGCTCTTCTGCCGACAAGAAAGCCTGCGGTTTTCCGCCATCTAGCCCGACTCTTACACCTGCAATTGGGCCATCAAAGGGCGCCCCGCTTAATGTAAAAGCCGCGCTCATTGCAATCATTGCAATTGCGTCTGGTCTAAAACTCGGATCCATGCTTAGCACCGTGGCAATGCCCTGTACTTCGTGGCGATAGCCTTTTGGCCATAGCGGTCGAATCGGCCGGTCAATCAGCCGGCCAATTAGAATTGCCTCGTCGCTCGGACGACCTTCGCGTTTTATAAACCTGCTTCCGCTTATTTTGCCAGCGGCATAAAACCGCTCTTCATAGTCAATACTAAGTGGAAAATAATCTAGCCCTTCTACAACTTCCGGGCTAACCATAGCGGTTGCCAAAACTACGGTGTCGCCGTAGCGAGCCAGTACCGCGCTGGTGCTTCTAAAGCCAACTCGGTTAACTTCCAAGCTGAGTTCTTTGCCACAAAAATCAGTAGCTACTTTTACAATTTCTTTTCCTTTTGGATTTATGGTTTTGCCCATATACATCTTGCCTTTCTTTCATCGGTAAGAGGGTCCAACCCGCCATTTTGATGCGCGGACTGTGCTCTTTCACCGATGTCATTTAATTTCTAGAACTTTAGATTCTAGATTTTGGACACTAGCCCTAACGTCCAATTTCTAACTTCTAACGTCTAATTCCGAGTTTCTTAATTAGCGCCAAGTACTCTTCCCCGTCTTGTTCGGCTATATATTTGAGTAAACGGCGTCTTTTGCCAACCAGTTGCAGCAAACCGCGGCGAGCAGCAAAGTCTTTTTTGTGGGTCTTTAGATGCTCGGTTAGTTCCTTAATACGCTCGGTCATTATGCCGACCTGTACAGCAGCAGAACCAGTATCGGTTTTGTGAACAGCCAAATCAGCAGTAATTTTGGCCTTTTTCTCCGAAGTAATCATTCTTATCTAGTACTCTAGCACATCAGAGGTGTTTTGGCAACCAAATCTAGAAATTCAGCCAAGGTGTGTGCAGCGAAGTCCGAAGACTTCACTGCTACCACACCACAACTTCGTAACCACTTACACGGCCGATGCGGCGGGATGCTCTTCGTGGGAGAGCACATCCGCTTTGTACTTGTCGCTGGCGTTGCCCGTGGCCTTGTAGAACCAGTAGCACACTTGTGCTAGTGGCGCGAGCTCGTCGGTCTTGCCTTCGTAGACGCGGATCCACTTCTCGCCGGCCATGCCGTACGACCCGATCTTGACAGCCTTGATGGCAGTAGAAGTCTCGTCCATGACGATCTCCTCTATCCAGGCCCTGTAGTAGATGTTGCCAGAGAAGACCTGGACGATCTCGGCCAGAGCGCCGCCGACACTGCGGGGCTGATTCACGAAGTACGGCGAACCGTGCAACTTGAACCCATGAAACAGGTTGAAAGTGATCATTTACCCGCTCCTATCCCTTGTAGTTGTGGTGGGCTGAAAATCTAGATTGTTAAAGAACAGCTATATTATACCAAACATATGTCTTTTTGTCAACTACTTGTCAAAGATTTGCAGAATGGAGTCTACGGTACGGTTAGGGAAGTACAGCAGGTCGTTATGACTGGACTCGCTACCGTCTGCGGGCATGGCATATCCGCTGAGAGTATGACTGTTTTCCGTCAAAGTAGCCTCTACCACCCGGTGCGGGAATAGTTTGTCGTCGCCATAGCCAAGTATGAACGGCTTTACTCCCGCTCCTTCAAGTTCTTCGTAAGGAATAGTCTCGTTTGACAATGCGGCAATTTCTCGTGTGGTTTTTATGGGTGAAGATGTTAAGTTCTTTGCGCTTGCCTTCATTTTTTTACTACCGGGATCCAACTCTTTGGCGCGGCGCAAAGAGTCTGTAAAAAAGTTTGCAAAACGAATGCCCAGACTCATAAAGTTTTCATGTTGGTTACTCCCTGCTGGTGCTATAAAAATGGTCCGTGAGCCATTGCTAAAATCAAAACAGCTATAGCCGCGCTCTTTGGCCAAAATTGCCATTTTAGCAAGGATTATTGCACCAAAACTGTGGCCAATTGTGTCTAAACAACTTTCTGTAAGTCCTTCTGCCTCAACAATTGCCAAATTGGCCTCTGCGTGATGGTCCACAGCGGACAATGGGTCTCTAGAGAAATTCGGTTTTGGCTGGTCGGGATAAATAACCGTTCTATCGCCCTTTTCGCTCAAGGTTTGCGCAAAGTCATCTAGCGCAAAACGGCCCAGGGAAAACCCAGGCACTATAAGTATGGGATTGGCTTTTGACGGTCTTTCTATTACCGAATATTCTACCCGTCCTCCTGGGTAGTCTATTGCTTCTTGACGCTCCAAATTCTTGACTATTTTTTCTTTCTTCACTAACGCTATTTTAAACCTTATATTTATAACTTGCGCCATTTCTCCTTTGTAGTGGTTCCGCTTGCAACCCCTTATAACGATGTTGCTAGACTAGGGTTTGTTCAAGCTAGATACGGCTGTGTTGCCAAGAATTCTTGTTTTGTGATTATCAGCTATTTCGGTTGCGCCAATTGTGACTTCTGCTGCCATGACCCCAGTTAACGGTATAAGGTTGGCGCCGCCACCTAGAGCAAATAAGGTCATCCCAATAGCCTTTCTGCTGGCAATTTTTGCGTCTGTTTCCTGCTGCAGCTTTGCGGCGTATTCTAGCGCCTGGTCCTGGCCATATTCAGCTACATAGTAGTTTTGCTTGCCGATGGACATTCTAGCTTCAAAGTGATTATTCTTGTTCTGTAGCATAGGGTGGTTGTTATAACAGGATATTATGGCTTACTTTGGGCGATTCTGGCTCACAATTTTTATTTATAACTCGATTATGTCACTTATATTTATTTCGTCAATATTAAGCGCCCACACTTTCGCTCTTTAAGAGCTCATCAGCACAAATACTTCGTTTGTGGAGTGTTCCCCGAGGAGAGTGAGGTCAAGAATGACTCTCAGCTCTTCCTCGGTGCAGGATGGTTCGGCCCTGCGTGGCCTAGTTTATCTGTGGTCTCTACAACCCTTATCTATTCAGGTTGCTTCCCCACTTCCCGCAATAAACTTGCGGTGAAACTTGACTTGCGCACTACCTAGCCTAGGCTAGATAGTCCAAGCAACTGACGCGAACAAAATCCACGCCAGCCAGCGCAAGTCGGGGACGAATCCCCAGCCTGGCATCTACACCCCCTTCGCCCAAGGGGCAACCACCCATGCGGTCGCCTGTGTCCGTTGGGGATGCGCATTACCAACTGGTGCTTAAGAGACTCAGCTCTTAAATAACATCACCCCCTCTACCGCTTTCCGGTTAGGCAGGAATGAACTTGATTATTATACAACCGCTAGTTTATTGTGTCAATATTTGTTGCCTGTTTGACATTGAATTTGCCGACAGAAGTACGGCGGAGGGACGACAGATAAGCCCCGGTGCCTAGCTTTTTACCGATATCTTCGGCCAGCGAACGAATATAAGTCCCAGACGACACTCTGGCCGTAATCTGCAATTTGGGATATTTGTAACCTGCAATCTGTAACCTGTAAACCGTCACCTGCCTTGGCTCGAGCTGTACTTCTTTGCCTTGTCTGGCCAATTTATAGGCCCGCTGGCCGTTTACTTTAACAGCACTGTATTTATGAGGAGTTTGGCTAATTTGGCCCATAAAACTGCTTAAAACAGCTTCAATGTCGCTGCGCGACGGAATATGGTAATTAGTGTGTGGTATTTGGATTATTTCGCCTTCTTTATCCCCCGTTGTACTTGTTGCGCCCAAAACCATCTCGGCTTCGTAAGTCTTATCTAGCCCCGAAAACTCTTGGGCCCTTTTGGTATAGCTGCCTACCACCAGCACCAGAAGACCTGTCGCAAATGGGTCGAGCGTACCTGTATGCCCAACTTTCAGCCTTCGCACCGCCCAGCCCTGTTGCCCGGCAGAGCCGGACATACCGGCAGGCTTCTGGCGCATTGCGGTGTCAGCTGGCGTCTGTCGCTCGCTCTCCGTACCACTTGTACGCTTCGCTCGCTCCTCCTGACTTCCTTGCACTGCATCCAGATGCGAAGCTGAAGACATTTTGCCCTGACTTTGATCTTTTATCTTTAAACTTTTATCTTGTTGTCGCAAAAGGCTACGCACCTTAGCGACTACATCGTGGCTGGTCCAGCCTGCCGGTTTATCAACTAAAAGAATCCCGTCCATTATTAATTCGATTATATGCTTTTCGTTCTTTTGAATTCATTGGCATGAGTACACACTCATGTAAGCAAATGAAGCAGATTGTTCGTGGGGGGAGCGGCGCCGAAGCGCCGCCCCCCCCACAAGGTTGGAGGGGTAGTCCCGTGATCTAGATCTCGAACGGCGCCTCGCGGTCCCTGCCGCCCATCCTGTTAAGGAAAACGGCGCTCAAGCCTTCAAGCACACTCTCGAAGTCGTCGAAGTTCGGCTCGATGTCGAGTCCGTTGTAGGTCTTGACGGCGATCTCGGTGATCGCGTGCTCGATGGCGTCCTTCGTGACCTTGGGGATCACGATGGCGTTGATGGGGCTGTCGATGCCGTCGCCGACCGAGTAGGTCGTCTCGGTGACAACCTTGAAGCCGAGCTTGGCGCCGAACAGGGACACCTCGAGCGTTTCCGTGCTCGAAGCCGGCTCGTCTTGGGTTACGTAGGACCGTGGAAGGCTGTTGAGTGTCGGCACGACGCGGAGCATGCCTTGGACGGCGCGGTCGAAGATGTCGTCGACAAGCAGGCTGAATTCCTGCTCATCACGACCGTCGGGAACGGTCAGCTCCAGCTTGAGCCAGAGCCTGCCGTGCGTGAACGGATGTGTTGACTCACGTACGAGCATGTCACCTTTCTCCTCA
>CAYUXQ010000012.1:0-3629 GCA_964448925.1 uncultured Candidatus Saccharibacteria bacterium
GAAACAGCCAAGGATACAATTTTTGGCAACTGCCTTTCTCTATCCCAGTCTGGGCACACTGCTACTCTGCCCTTCAACCAAGCACTAAATAATGTTTAGTTTTTGGCAGAAGGATAAATACTAAATATACTAGAGTCGTCATTTTAAAAATACTTGATAATCGTCAAGATGGAACTACCTTGACATTTATAGCGAGCAAATACAGTTGAAAGTATTTGCGAGTATTATTTGTCTTGAGTATCTTTACAGCTTGGCTTTGACTTCGGCTATTAGGTCACGCAGTTCAGCGGCTTTTTCAAACTGCAAATTTGCAGCAGCCAAGTCCATCTGCGATGTTAGGTCCCGAATCAAGTAGCTATATTCTTCTTTGGGAATTTTCTTTAAGTTTAGTTTTGGCTTTTCTTCTTTTTCTGTTCTGGGCAGAAGCTCGCCAACGCTCTTACTGATACTTTTGGGCGTAATTCCATGTTTTTTATTATAGGCATCTTGAATATCTCGACGACGATTAGTCTCGTCAATTGTTCGGCGCATGCTTCCGGTAACCACATCGGCATACATTACAACTCGGCCGTTTTCGTGCCGTGCGGCACGACCAACTGTTTGAATCAGAGCTTGTTCGCTACGCAGGAACCCCTCTTTGTCGGCATCCAAAATAGCTACTAGGCTAACTTCAGGCAAGTCCAACCCTTCTCTAAGCAGGTTTATACCCACCAGCACATCGTATACACCTAGCCGAAGATCGCGCAAAATATCAGTTCGGTCCAGTGTTTCGACCTCACTATGAATATAGGCAACTTTTATATCCAGCTCCTGTAAGTATTCCGCTAAGTCTTCACTCATTCGCTTTGTCAGTGTGGTTACCAGCACTCTCTGACCTTTTTTTACAGTGGCGCGAATTTCAGCTATTAAATCATCAATTTGCCCCTCCACCGGACGAACTTCTATTTTGGGGTCAAGTAGACCAGTAGGACGAATTATTTGTTGCACCGGCTCTGGGCTACGGCTAAGTTCGTACTGGGCCGGCGTTGCGCTAACATACACCGTTTGGTTCATATGCTTTTCAAACTCCGAAAAAGTCAGTGGCCGGTTGTCTAAAGCGCTGGGCAAACGAAAGCCATGCTCAACAAGAACTTCCTTGCGGGCGCGGTCACCGTGATACATGCCCCTCACTTGGGGAATGCTCATATGCGATTCGTCCACCATCAACAAATAATCATCCGGAAAGTAGTCCAATAATGTAGCTGGCTGTTCACCAGCTTCACGGTTGGTTAGGTAGCGACTATAGTTTTCAATACCTTTAACAAATCCGGTTTGTTCTAACATTTCCAGGTCGAAATTAATTCTTTGTTCTAAGCGCTGGGCTTCTAGCAATTTGCCCTGCTTTTTAAACCACGCGCTGCGTTCTTCGGCTTCGCTACGGATTTTGCCAAGAGCCATTTTTAGTTTCTCTTCAGGCGTTACATAGTGCGATCCGGGGAAGATATTCAGACTGGAGAGGTTTTTTTCGACTTCGCCTGTTAGCGGGTTTATACGGGTCATTTTTTCAATTTCGTCGCCAAAAAATTCAATTCGGTAGGCTGATTCTTCGCCGGCTGGAAAAACATCTACTACATCGCCACGGACACGGAAATTACCTCGTTCGAAGGCCATGTCATTTCGCTTATACTGGATATCAGTCAACTGGCGCAACAATTTGTCGCGCAAACGCCGTTCCCCGGTTTTTAGCCTAACTGCCATATTGTCGTAGTCTTCTACCGAGCCAATGCCATATATGCAAGACACGCTGGCTACAATCAGCACATCTCGCCTGGACAGCAGGGCGGCCGTTGCAGCGTGTCGCAGGCGGTCTATTTCTTCGTTGATGTCACTGTCTTTTTCTATATATGTATCGGTTCTCGGCATATAAGCCTCAGGCTGATAGTAGTCGAAGTAACTGACAAAATAATGCACTGCATTACTAGGAAAAAATTGGCGGAACTCGTTGTATAGCTGGGCGGCCAGAGTTTTGTTGTGGCTCAGTACCAGAGTCGGTCTGTTTGTAGAAGCAACTAGATTGGCTATGGTAAAGGTTTTGCCGCTACCAGTAACGCCGAGCAGGACTTGGTTTTTTTCGCCGTTATTAAGTCCTGCCAGCAGAGATTTGATTGCCGCAGGTTGGTCACCTCTTGGCGAATAATCGCTTTTAAGACGAAAGTTGGCCATCTTTAAATTGTATCAGTCAGGTGCTATAGATGTCGCTGTAGTCTTTGTTCAACTTGTCTAGTAATTGTGTAAGTTTGCGCACTAAGACGGTTGGGTCTGACTCAAACAAAACTAGTTCTTCGCTTGCTCCAGAAATATCGAGTATTTGCCGTAGTTCTGTGCTAATACCACCGGCCCCCTGCAAAAAGCCAATAGGTGTTTCGGTTTCCATGGCTATCGTAAACTCGTGCAAAGTCCCTAGTCTACCGCCTATGCTGATAACAGCATCAGCCGAATTTATTAGTAGAGCATCACGACCAACATAATGCAGTCCAGAAAAAAGAATTGCGTCGTACTGAGCGATTGGTAGGCGGTACTTTAATACATGCTCTACCTTGGTGCTGGCTGGGCTTATCCCTAGGCTCATCTTGCCACCAGCTTTTTTGTAACCTTTGGCTGCCGAGTCCGGCAAGCCTGAAGTCGCCCCTGTTAGCAAGGACTGGCCAGCTATCGCCAGAGCTTCACCGGCTTTTTCAGCAAGAGTCTTTCCTTGTTCAGCACTTTCACCCTTAGATGCCCCAGAAACACATATTTGATAGCTTCTTCCCACCGCTTGCACCTCCTGTATTAGATAGCTGCCACTTCAGCTTTAGCTAACTTTAGTGGTTCGAATCCGGCCTCTAGTTGAGAAATAATTCTTTCGTAGATATTGGAATGACTCATATAACGACTGGTAAGTTCGTCCCAGAGCGACAAACGGCCGGCGGCACAAGTATGCAAACCGAATCTTGGCCTAGCAATATAATTAGTGGAGACATCGACTAGGTTGAAAGATGTTTGATTGCCGCTTGCTCCTTTTAGTATCCAGTCGGAACCCCGCCACCAGTTGAGCTGAGGATGAATGTGAGATACTGCAGTGCAAGTTGGCGTTGAAATTAGTTGTTCTGGCGAAACATTAAGGTCGAGGTTGTCTGGATAGTTTGCGGGTGGTTGAGAGGCCAGGTGGTGCACTAACGAGCGCCAATGTAAGCTAATACCTGCCAAAACTGCTGTGTGATTAGATTGACTTAACCACATTTTTGGTAACTCAGAACCAAAACTCGAACTGGTCTGTTTAGACCTAACTAGTAGGTTGGTTTTATACATATCCTCTAGCGCCTGAGTGCACAGTGTTAGCAAGGAAAAAACCGGCATTCTTTGACTAGCGGGAGTATCCCAAAGTACTACAGCGCCCAGCTGAGGCACTCTGTCGATATACCATAGCGAGCTAGAAACTTGTTCCCATTTGGTATTTTCCGGAACAATCACCTTAGCTGGCCGTTGTTCGAAGTCTAGTGGTCGTAGCTTAGAAAATAAACGAGTCAGTTTTTCGGACCAACCTTCAGCGCTTATCCTGGCTCCTGCCGGGAGTAGCGCCTCGATTGGCTCGTGCTTTAGCATGGACTCCA
>CAYUXQ010000012.1:3639-19627 GCA_964448925.1 uncultured Candidatus Saccharibacteria bacterium
GAACGATAACCAAGTCTTTTCATCAGCAATTTCGGCGGGTTAGCCCGAATCAATGATTTAACTACTGAATGTTTTAGAACCCAAACTTCTCGGCCCATTTGAGATTCTTCTGCAACAGCAGCGATCTTTTTCAGTCGGTCATGCGAACTTGCTGATTCATAGATTTTGGCTATTTTAGAGTTGTCATTATCAAACTTATTTAAAAGAGCAAAGTAGGCTTCTTTTGGGGTTGTATCTTTCGGGTCGAGTCCTAGTTGAGCAGTTTTATATCTTGCTTTAGCAGCGACCTCCTCGAGCAATCTGATATCTCTGCTTTCAAAGCCACTGAGAGATTCAAGCTTACCAATAACAGATGAAAGCACTACCTCGGATTCGTTAAGAATTTCAGCTAAAGCCTTACTCATCTTTCAAACTTTACTGGGTGATAACTAGGAGGTGCATCCCGCAAGAAACGGTTGATTTCCTTCTGGTTGAGCAAGCCAGCCTGGGCTCCGACTTTTTGGACTACGCTCATAGAGTTGATTGGTGCCCAAAGTAATGCACCCTGTAGGTCTGCTCCTTTCATGATGGCTGCGACAAATGTCGAAGTAAAAGCGTCTCCGGCCCCAGTTCGTTCGTAGGGAGGCTTGGGGTCGGGATAGATGGGCATTTTGTAGCGGTTAGTGCCATCTGAAGCATAGGCACCGGCGTGCCCGTCAGAAATTACTACCACTCTAGGACCAAGCTCGTGAAGTTTGTCTAACAATTCGTGAATATCATCATAGTTGCCTTCAGAAATTTCCACGGCCTCTTCCCTGTTGACAGCCAACACCTCGGTTCGCTTATAGAGTTTTTTTAAACGATTAATACCAGCATCTATCTGAAAGGTTCCTGGTTGGAAAGCTAACTTGATAGACGGATGACTCTCCAACCAAGCTGTGAGCTGGTCATGATACTCCATAGCATTTTTAGAAATCGAACTAAAATACACCCATCGGGGTAAATCAATTACTCTAAACCTTGGCCAGTTATAGTCATATTCTTCGTGTTTTATTAGTATTGTTCTTTCTTCTTTGTACCACAAGACATAGTGGTAGTTGCTGGCTTTGCCAGAATTGATGTGCACGAACCTAGAGTCCACATGTTTCTTCTCGAGTGACCTTAAAATGTCTCGACCATTTTGATCACTACCAATATTAGAAACCAAACCGGACTTTAGCCCCAATCTAGCAAAGGCAACCGAGGCATTAGCGGCATTTCCAACCGGTTCAATAATTTCACTGTGATCGTAGGGAATTTTAGTGCCAAACGGCATGGAGAGCCGTTTTTGACCATGCTCTTCATCGATTCTCGCCTGGTTGTCCAGCAACTTTATAAAGTCATCAACTACGACATCGCCTACACTTAAAACATCTAGTTGTTTTTGTGCCATATTACTTATGCCTATTGTATCATAAAAACCTCTTTCCAAACCCCGGCAATTTGCTCACATAAAGGACAGATTGCAGGTGAGTAGAAAGTCGAGATTGTATATAAATACATTAAGGTCGATACGCAAATAGCAGCCTGCACTTATCAGAAGCACCAGCAAGGTTGGTGGTTTTATCAGTTAGTCCGCAAACCTGAGGTGTTGCTAGGGTTGGGCTTTTCCGACGGAGTTAAAAGTATCAATTTTACTTTCCACTACTTGCTGGACTGCCTCAATAACAGCACCCATAAGCTTTACAACAGCATACTCGGTTTTGTTTTCAGTCAAGACTTTTTCAAGCGTTTCTCGGTAGACCAGCCTCATATCACTATTGATGTTGACTTTTGTAACACCTATTTTCACTGCTTCGACAAAGTAATGTCCCGGCGTATCACTACCACCATGTAGCGAGATGTTGCAGCCGATAGCCTCCCTAATTTGCCTTAATAGTTCTAAATCGAGGACTTTGGGAACAGGATAATGCCCATGCAAGTTACCAATAGCGGCTGCGAATGTATCAATACCAGTAGCTTCCACAAATGTTTTTGCTCCCTCAGGAGTAGAAAAGGTTTTTTTAATTTCTTCATAGTCTATAGCTTCTTTATGCACATTTGAAGATCCACCAAAATAATGAGGCTCTGCTTCAACTAATGCACCGGTAAGCTTTGCGGCCTTAACAACCTCTTTGGTCTGATTGATGATCTCTTCGTCGGTCGCATCATGGTTAGCTTGAGAAATGTCGATGTGTATGCACTCAAACCCTGCCTCTATACCGGCAATTGCGTCTTCTACTGAGGGGCTATGGTCAAGGTTTATATACATCTCCAGACCATATTGCTGCTTATAGTTGTCAACCAGGTCGCGGACATTATCGAGTCCGAGGGCATCAACCTCGCCTTTACTAACCTCAACTAATACTGGTGCCTTTTTCGCAGCAGCAGCCCGGGCCACCGCTACTAGAGTTTCCTGGTTGTCTAGGTTGAATGCGCCGAGCGCAAACTGCCCTACCCGCGCTCTTTCAAAAGCCGTTCTGGCTTTTGTGCAGTTTTGTCTAATTTCGCGAAGACTTACTCCCACCGATTCTCCTACTTAGTGCTCATGCTTGCCATGATCGTTAAGGATATGGTGTGCTGTCAAGGCAATATGAGTATGAGTCAGGCCAAAATGTTTTAGCAGTTCATCTGGTTTACCAGACTCGCCAAACTGGTCGCGCATACCCAATCGAATCATTGGTGTTGGCAAGTTTTCTCCAAGTACTTCAGCTATCGCCCCGCCAAGCCCGCCGTTTATTTGACCTTCTTCGACCGTTATAACATGCCTGGTTTTTTCGGCACTGTGCACAATTGTCTTTATGTCTAGTGGTTTGAGCGTCGGCACATGAATTACTTCGGCGGAAATGCCATCTTTTGCAAGTATTACTGCTGCCGCCATAGCTTGATAGGTCATGGTGCCTGTAGCGAAAATGCTGAGCGCATTGCCAGGCCTATAGACATAAGCTTTACCGATTTCAAATGGTGTTAGTTCGCTGGTAATTATCGGCGTGGCTTCTCGTGTTACCCGTATATAGTTGGGCCGCTCATCCTGAGCGATGGCTAGTGTTGCCCGAAAAGCCTCTGCGCTATCACAAGGGGCTAGAACAACCATATTTGGCAGTACCCGCATTAGCGATAGATCTTCTAGCATTTGGTGGGTTGCGCCGTCGGCGCCCGTATATAGCCCGGCATGCGATCCAACCACCTTGACTGGCTGATTATTCAACGACACAGTAGTTCTAATTTGTTCATAGTTGCGACCCGGGCTAAAAGCAGCATAGCTTGTTACAAAGGGTTTTTTGCCCATGGCCGCCAGCCCGGAACCTACGGTGACCAGGTTTTGTTCGGCTACGCCAACCTCCACAAATCTTTCTGGAAACTCTTCAGCAAAAAGATGCATTTGTGTTGATTCGGTTAAATCGGCGCAGACCCCTACGACATTTTCCCATCGCTTACCGGCTTCAAGTAGTCCTTTGCCAAAGCCTTTGCGGATCGGCTCTAGCTGTAGCTCGCCCCGAATCAGATGCAAATCATTCATGTTCGCTCCGGATTTTGCCCTGTAGGGTGCGCAACTCCTTTAGGGCCAGCTTGGCTTGTTCGTGATTGGGCGGCATGCCATGCCAATGAAAGTCGTATTCCATAAAATCAACCCCCTTGCCCGGCACAGTATGGGCAATTATAACTACTGGTTTTTCGACTATAGCTTTGGCCATTTCGCAGGCGTCGATTACAGCGTCTATGTCGTTACCATCGATCTCCAACGCGTGCCAACCGAAGGCTTCCCACTTGTCCTTTAAATCATCGAGCGGCATGACTTTTTCGGTTGGTCCGTCTATTTGAATGTTATTCCTATCAACTATTGCAATCATATTGTTAAGTTTATATTTTGCAGCTAGCATGATTGCTTCCCAATTATTACCTTCGTTCAACTCGCCGTCACCTGTAACTACATAAACCCACCGGTGATGCAGGTTATCCATACGCATTGCAAGGGCCATACCACAGCCCTGACTTAGACCACAACCCAGAGGGCCGCTGGTATTTTCTAATCCAGGCAATCTAACCCTTTCAGGGTGCCCCTGTAAGCGAGAGCCCAGTTTGCGAAGAGTAAGCAGCTCTTTACGCGGAAAATAACCAGCGTGGGCCATAGACGCATAGCGCACAGGTATACAGTGTCCGTTACTTAACAACAATATATCGCGCTGATCCCAGTCGGGGTTTTTGGGATCGTGCTTGAGCACTCTAAAGTACAGGGCCGTAAAAATATCAGCAAGCCCGAGCGAACCGGCCGAGTGGCCACTACCAGCAACTTCAAGCATTTTAATCACATCCATGCGGATTTCGCCGGCCTTTTTCTTAAGATCTGGAATAGTATAAGGCTTTTTGGTTGCGGTCATTCTACTTATGATTATACCCCTTCTAACCCAATGGGTAAAAAAACTACTAGGCTAGTTTGTCGTTATTTTTATTTTGGGCAGTACCTGTTTCATCGACTACTTTCTGTAAAATACTAAAGCTCTTAGGCGGATCCTCAGCATGCTGAATGTATCCTCCTACATTCAAAACATTTACCCCGCCCATGATTAGCTTCGAGGCGTTCTGCGGGTTTACTCCACCGTCCCAACCAATCTCTATTTTTGAACTTCTGGCTCTGAGCTCTTTTACTTTCGAGAGTAGTGATACATCCGCCGTACTCCCACCCTGATAACCTAGATTACCTGAAAAAATAAGGACATGGTCTAGTTTTTCCAGCATAGGATAAATCTTTTGAGGACTGGTTTTTGGCAACAAAGCTGCTCCGATTTTTACTCCGGCTGTCTTGCACATCGCAACAAAATCGCCAAAACTACCATCCGCTTCAGCCTGGACAATTATCAAGTTTGGTTTGTGTTTTAGTATTTCCGCAACTGCCGTCATGGGGTTTATATACATCAAATGAAAGTCTGCTAAAAACCCGGCTGGCCACCAGGCTTTTTCTGGGCCGATGGACCTTTCTTTGGTAAACTCGCCATCGGTTAGGTCTATTTGGATTCGATGCGCTAAATGAACTACTTTGCTTATTTGGTTTCTATACTCCGTTTCAGAGTATGCAGTAATTGTCGGACAAATAATTGGCATTATGATTGGTCCAGTTTTGCGTTACGACGATTATGCCGGTCTTGTCCGCTAAATGGTGTTTCAAGCCAGAGCTTAATTACTTGCTTCATGTCATCCAGGCCAACGAAGCGAGCCGCTAGGCTAAGCATATTTGCATTATTGTGCTGACGAGAGAGCTTAACAATCATATAGGGATCGTGGCTGGTGTGACCTTCCGCATCAATCACTTTCCTGGCAACAGCCGGACCATAAAAAACTGCACAGCGAACACCCATGAATCGGTTAGCAGCCATTGCCTCTCCTTGGCCGGAGCCTCCCAGAATAATCCCTCTGTCGCACTCTCCGTTGGTAACTGCACGGGCCGCTGGAAAAATGAAGTCTGGGTAATCATCATAGGGCGATAACTCGCCAGGTCCAAAATTACGGCACTCATAGCCTAGAGAGTTCAACCATGAAGAAATTTCTTTAAGTTGTTCAAAACCCGCGTGATCAGTTGCTAATGCAATCCTCATCATATCCTGAATCGCTTAGCTGAATGTGTTGTGATCGTTTTCGCCAGATTGAGAATTATCTTTTGAGGGTTCACTGCCAAAATTGGTACTATCATCGCTACCTAACGACCATTCCGCATCCTTTTCGGTCTTTTCTTTAGGTTCGATTTGATCCCCTCGTGAAATATTACTATCGGACTTAGGTGGCTCTAATAAGTCTTCCTTTTCCGGTGCATCCAGCATGAGCTCACTATGCCTGCTCAATAGACCATCACTAAGTTCAGCTTTCGGGCCTTCCTCACCACCTGCCTTCTGCTTGGTGTCAAATGAGCTCTTCTTTTCGTCATCAGCGAGAGCAACATCATTAATGGGACCGAGCATGTCATCTGACTTGGCTTTTCTTGTTGCTTGATCGATGATTTCACCTATTCCGAGACTGGTATCGGTGTCGCTTGGTTTTTTTTCTTGACTATCATCGTCTTCGCCTGCTGGTTTATCTGTGTTGTTTGGATTTTCATTTGTGGCTGGTTCAATTTCTGTTTGTAACAAACGACCGGCATCAGCTGTAAGTTCGACAAGACGATTACAATAGCCCCATTCGTTGTCATACCAGGCAACCACTTTTAGTAAATTTCCTCCAACAACACTAGTCAGAGCCAAGTCGATAATTGCCGAGTGGCTGTTGCCTATAAAATCGGTGCTAACCAGTTCCTCCTCAGTTACGGCTACAATTCCCTGGTAATACGGATCTGCGGCGGCTTTTTTGAAAGCTTCATTAACTGCCTCTGCGGTTACTTCACCCTTGGTAACAATAGCGAAATCGCTCAAGGAAACTACCGATGTAGGTACTCTAACACTCATGCCTCCAAAAATTCCCTCAAGCGCCGGTAGGGCTTTTGCGGCGGCTATTGATGCTCCAGTGGTTGTCGGAACTATATTAATTGCCGCCGAACGGGCTTCTCGGATATCTTTGGCTGGGCCATCTTGTAATACTTGACTAGCCGTATAACTATGAATGGTGGTCATCGAAGCTTTTTCGATCCCAAAATTATCTTCAATAATAGCAGCAACCGGGGCAATACAATTAGTAGTACAGCTGGCATTACTGATAATTTCACCGGTTTGACCAAGTTTGTCTTCATTGACGCCAATAACAATTGTTTCAGCTCCTTCGCCTTTGGCTGGCGCACTAATAACCACTTTTTTTGCTCCGGCGTTAATGTGGGCTCTAGCCTTTGCCGGATCAACGAACAGACCAGTGGATTCGATAACAACCTCCACCCCTAAGTCTTCCCAGGGGAGATTGGCGGGGTCTTTTTCGGCCAAGACTTGCACCTTCTGACCATCAACAATAATGTTGTGTTCATCGTATTCGACATTATTCTGATAGGCTCCGTAGTTGCTGTCGTGAAGCAGCAAGTGTGCTAAAGTTTTGGTATCAGTCAGGTCGTTGACGGCTACAATCTCCAAATCATCACGCGCGAAAGCTACCTTAAAAGCATTGCGCCCAATCCGGCCAAACCCATTAATTGCAATCTTGGTTTTCACTAGCGTGCTACCTACCCCCTCTTGAAGCTTAAAAGCACAAGTAATTTCTGCCTTACATTGTACGAATTAGGTCGCCTGCTTGCAACTATTATTAGCCCTGGTTTTTAAACCGTTCAATGCTTTCAGAGATAATTTTCTTGGTTGCTTCTACATCACCCCAACCCAATACCTTAGTGCTTCCAGGTTTGTAAAGGTCTTTGTAATGAGAAAAATGATGTTCGATTTTTTGCTTCCAACGCTCGTGTATATCTTCAAAGGACTGAATTGCGTTGCCTGTATTGCGGTCGTCTACCGGTACGAGTACTACTTTGTGATCCATATCTCCATCATCCTCAAAGTTCATAACACCTATGATTTTTGCCTTCAAAAAAATCCCTGTAGGCAGAGGGTCGTTAGTGATTATCAGAGTGTCTAGCTCATCACCGTCTTCGTCTAGGGTTTGGGGAATAAAACCATAGTTAGCTGGTTTTGGAAAAATACTTGGCTCAACTCTGTCAAGTTCAAAAGCGGCTAAATCGCGCCGCCACTCAATCTTTAAGGTCGACCATTTCGGAATCTCGACCACAGTATTGACTGTGCCGTTTTGCCAGTCACCGGTATCTAGTATTTTATTAAAATCACTCATATTTTCTCCGTCTTTTTATGATTACTATTGTACACTAGCACGAAGATGTTAATTATCGGTCATCGAGGCACTAATAATATGGTTGCTGAAAACTCACTAGAAGCCGTTCAAAAGGCCCTGGCATGCAAGGTTGGTGCTATTGAAGTTGATATCCGCGTTAGTCAAGATGGAGTTGTGGTTCTAAATCACGACTCCTATATTCGTGCGCAAAATGGAATAAAATTACCAGTTGCCACTCATACCTATCAACGCCTCCTAAGAAATAAAAAAAACCTTACCAAGCTGGACGATACTTTCAAAATGATTGACGGCCGGATCCCGCTAATTTTAGACATTAAACCCGATGTGCCACTGGAGCCAGTCTTCTCGCTGCTTCGACTAGTCCTAAGGGGCAAGCAAAAACCAAAAAATGTTTGGATAGCTTCTTTTGATTATCAAATTCTAAAAGCCACCAGAGTAGAATTTCCACAACTTAGACTAATAGTTACCGAAAACTGGTCTACCATGAGGGCAATTTACCGTGCTAAGCGGTTAAAAACAAGACATATTAGCCTGAATCAGTGGTTTATTTGGGGCGGCCTGGTTGCATCTTTGTCCGGCCGTGGTTGGAAGATTTACGCCTTTACTATCAACAACCCAAACAAAGCCGAGCGCTGGAAAAAAAATAATCTATACGGGTTTTTTACTGACTACCCGGAGGTTTATTAATTTTATAGGTGCCCTTCTATAAATTCTCTTATTTTTAGTGCGGCCGTGGCACCTTCGCCACTGGCACTGGCTATTTGCATGGTTGCCCCCGAACGAACATCACCCGCTACGAAAATTCCAGGTAGTGAGCTCATCAAGTTTTCATCAGATTTTACGAAACGGTTTTCATCAAGTTCAACACCGCTATCTTTCAGAAAATCAGTATTGGGATCAAGGCCAACAAAAATAAAAACCCCGTCACAGGCAAACTCTATCTTTTTGCCACTCTCTTTGTTGGTGCCAATCACTTTAACAACTTTGCCATTAGTCCCAATGATTTCATCAGTAGTTGTTCCTAGGTGGACTGTAATTTTGTCCTGGTGCTTTTCTAGCTCTTTTATTAGAACATCACTGGCTCGCAGTTTGCTCCTGACTAATAAATCAATATGGCTTGCAAAACGGGTTAGAAAGATAGACTCCTGAACTGCAGAATTACCGCCACCCACTACGACTAGCTTCTTGTCGCGGTAAAAAGCACCGTCACAGGTGGCGCAGTAATGCACTCCGCGAGCATAGTATTCCTTTTCTCCGGGTACCCCGATTTTACGATAGTCACTACCCGTAGCTATCAAGGCAGCTTTAGCTTGTAGCTTGCTATCGGTAAGCTCCAGGTCGATTAGGTTACCGTTTTTGGACACTTTCTGAACTTCATTTAGCTCAATTTTTGCCCCAAACCGTTCAGCCTGTGCTCTCATAGCGTCGGCCAGCTCTAGCCCAGCGACACCCTTAGCAAACCCTGGGTAATTATCAATCCAGTCAGTTACAGCAGCCAGGCCACCAATCGCTCCTTTTTCAACCAGAATGGTATCAATATCTTCACGCGAAGTATAAAGCGCCGCACTAAGAGCCGCCGGCCCGGCGCCGACGATTACCAAGTCATAAATTTTATTCTCCTCCAACTAATACCCCGTTTTCATAATTTGTTACTTGTCTATCTTAAGGTTTTTGCCATGTACTGTACAAGCAAAAAATCAAAGCGGTTAGCCAGTTATATCTGCACCTATACGCTGAAGGTACACTAAGCCTGTGGCACTGTAATAATCCAGCTAAAGTCTTAATTAAGCAATAGCGGGGGCAAGGCGGGAAAGATTATACCCGACTACAACTTCCTGGCTGTCGTCTTGCTTGGTTACGACCGTAATTGGTACGGTCAGAGCGCCGCTTAAGTTCAGGGCTTCTGCCTGGCGGTCGGGGTGTTCGTCTAGGTTGACTATGTCGTAACTCTGCCCCTTCATATCCAAATAACGCTTGACCATAGCGCAGTAGCTGCAGGTATTTGTAGTAAAGATGGTGATGTTTTTGGTCATTTTTTGCCCCTCCTAGTTGATTTTTATTTAATTTTTGAAGTGACTGCCTAGTTAATATAGCTAGTGTAGCGAACATAGTCAATAGCACTATATATTGTGTTTTTTACCCTAAAAATGCACAGGTTTGCTACTTGACGGAAACGAGAACTATATCAAAAACAAGGTCGGCGTTAGAAGGAATACCTGGCGGCGGGTTGTCGTCATAAGCTAGACTGGCGGGAATCAGCAGGCGTCTTTCGCCGCCTTCTTTCATACCTGGGATACCTTGTTGCCAGCCTTTAATGAGATTAGTAAGAGGCGATGTGAATGGCTGTCCACTGTCGAGTGAACTTTGAAAAATTACTCCAGTTGCTGCTACTGCACCCGTGTAGTGCGCGGTTATTGTGTCGCCGGCTTTTACTTCTTTGCCAGTACCAATCTTTTTGTCGGTAACAACCAGCTTGTCGACCTTTGCTACAGGTGTAAATCCTTCCATGGGCGCTCCTTCTAGCTTTGCTTGTTTAGTTTGGTTGTCAGCTTTAGCAGTAGTTTTATCGACAGGCTGGTTGTTGCTTGTCTCTGGTGTGTCCTCCTTGGGTGGGTGAGTAGATTGCCAAAAGCCATAAATCCCCACGCCTAAGGCTGTAACCACGAACAACAGCGCCAAGGCTACCCAACCAGTTCGTTTCAATGCTGACTTAACACTCACGCAGTGCTCCTTTTGTTATATTTTATAACAAACACCAGGATTAGTGTCATAACTAAAATAGCTAAAGGTATAATAGCTGGTTGTTTTAGCAAGCCAAAAATTACTGCCATGACTATCGCCAAACCCAACCAAAGCATGAACATGCTCCGGCGGGTTCGCAGTCGTAAAAACTCAGCGCCAAGATAGTAATACGGAAATACAGTGACAACTAAAAGGGTTGATGACAGTAGGCCAAACATAAGAGTCACTGTTAGGCCTTCCCAAAATGGGTCGCTTAAATACAAAGGTACCAACGAAACAATCGCCGTTAGACTAGTAGCAATCAGTGGTCTGAACCTCTCTTGGAGAGAAATCGAAACAGCTTCAACGGCATTAGCGCCATTTCGTCTGGCCTGGTTGGCATAGTCGGTCAATAGAATTGTGTTTTTTATACTCAGGCCAATTAAGGCAAAGAAACCGAGCATTGTAAAAAATGAGAATGGGTTGTGGGTTAGCCACAATCCTAAAGCAATGCCAAACAAACTAAATGGAATAGCTACGAATATAAGCACCGGCTGCATTAAAGAACGGAACTGCAGGCTCAGTAGAACATAGATCGCTACCAGAAGAATCGGAAAAGCAAAAAGCAAGGTCTTGAATGAGTCTTGATTTTCTTCTTCCTGGCCAACATCAAACTTTACCACTTTAGTGCTCAACCCATACTTTGCCAATCTTTGCTGGTTGAACTGCTTGTTTACCGCGTCTTTACCAAGAATCACTAGCGTGGATGTGTCTTTGCCGTCGAATTCGGCAGAAACGCTTATATATCGGTGGCCGTCCCGCCTAGTTACTGAATCTGGATTTGAAAAGGTCACATCTTTTAAATGTGCTGCTGTTCCATCTGGTCGTTTTAACTCTACCTTTCGCAAGTATAGGCTGATGTCTGTTGCAAGTTTGACAGCCGCTTCTTGGTTGTCGGTTTGAATTCGTACCGAAAACGCACTAACCGGCGGGCCAATATCAACTGAGCCAACTTTAAAGGTTGCGCCATGTATATTCGTCAAAGCATTTTCTAACTGATGGGACAGCTCTGGAGCAGTGACTGAGCGGCTTTGCAATGAAGTCAAATCGATATTGGCTGTTGCGCCCTGTGTAGTTCCACTGTCCCAATAGGAAAGTTGCTTAAAGTTAGCACCCAGTTGTCTTCCCACTACCTGGTTTACTTTATCGGCAATACCCTGGGTTTGATCAAGAGTCTGGTTTGGCGCAAAGGTCATTTGTACCGACATCTGGTTGCTGTCTTTGCTGGATGCAAAAATGTTGAAGCCAACTTTTGAAAAAATCGCACCGCCGGCTATGACAAAACCAAATCCAATAAACACAGCCGTAATTCCAAGTCCAAACTGGCGTTTGCGGTGGTGATTTACCCACATTAACGGGCGAGAGAGCGTACCGGCTATAAGTCTCTCCAGGTGGTGAGCAATTGACTCGTGGTCACCTTTCTCTCCATGACCAAGCTGCTTGGGGCGCAGCAGCGCAAACCTGGAAAGAAATGGAATAAATGCTAGTGCTACAAACAAGCTGACCAACAACGATGTTATGACTGTAATTGGAATTGCTCTAATGAAAGAACCGAGTATGCCGCCTACAAACAACAGTGGTGAAAAAGCAAAAACCGCAGTTAGTGTGGCGGCAACCATGACTCGGCTTATTTTGCTGGCGGCTTTTTTGATAGCAGCTAGGGCAGTTTTGTTTTTGCGCCGCTGGGCGTCAATCGCTTCCACCATTATTATGGTGTCATCCACGATCAAACTTAGGCACAAGATGAGCGAAAATAATGTAATCGTGTTTAGGCTGTAGCCAATAGCATACAAAACACCTAGTGTAGCCATCAGTACCATTATCATGGCGCTAACGGTAATCAACGAAGCCCGCAGGGCAATTAATATTCCACTAATAACCAGAACCGCGAGCAGTCCTTCCAGCAGAGCCTTTTGAAGTCCATTAATTTCGTCGTCAATCTGTGGTGCAAGACTATAGCTTATTTTGGCGTGAAAACCAGAGAAAGCCGGGTCGCTGTTTAAGCCTTCGAGCGCAAGGTTGAGCTGCTTGTCTAACTCTAGTACGTCAAAACCCTTGATGCCTTTTATGCCTAGGTTTACCGAAATGTAAAAATTATTTTTTTCTTGCTGGCGAAAACCAAAACGGTCGAAGGTTTTTTGGCTAAGCGTCGGCTGTCCGGTTTGGGGATCGGTGCCGCGGACAAAAGGGTCTATTGCTTCTGACGAAGCCATCATTGGAACTCGCCCATTTTGGCTTAAGTAGGCTGCGGCTTGCTTGGCTTTAACTGTTAGTTGCTCGATTGGAACATTGTTGTCTTTTGCATAAAAAGCCACTAGCATGTCGTCGCTTCGTTCATTTACGCCGACGCTTAAGGCTTGAGACTTATATGTCGCTTCAGGCGGCAATGCCTTAGAAGCTTTAATTGCCTGGTCTAGTACTGCGGCAGAAGTCTTAGCATTAGTGCCTTCGTTGTATTGGATTATGGCAGTGAAAAAGTTGGCGTGCGATGTGACATCAGAAAATTTTACATTAGACTGTTTGGCAATAATTTGCGACAGGGGTTTGCCAACTTCAGTATCAACCTGCGCGGCATTGTTAACCAAATATGTTCCACTGACCATGCTATAGGGGACGCTAATGGACGGAAAGCCCTCGCGCTTCAGTAGTGTGGTGTAGCTGGCAATCCCAACTAGCAGCACAGCTAACCAAATAATTGCAGAAAATTTGGGCCTGTTATAAAAAAACAAACTCAGGCGTGCAAACAACGGCAGCTTGGAGTGTCCTTTGCTGGTTCCAGGTTTTAGCAGTTTCAAAATTTAAACGCCGGCCTTTAGTATATTGATAAGAGGTATCGGTACAAATTCTAACACGAAAGGTAGTTACAGACGAGTTGTCCCTAACTGTTGTTTTGCTTGGTCCGCCAGCATCTCTAGCAGGCCATTAACCTCTTCGGTACGCAGAGTCTTATTATAGTTGGTAATTTCTAGCCTGAAAGTCATATGTCTTGTGTTTTCTTTGTTATAGATGTCAATCGGCTTAAGCGAAGCCAAGCATTCTTCTGGCTTCTGATTTTCTAATGATGCAGCTAAACACTCCAGTACCTGGGCATAAGTTGCATTTGCAGGCACGCTCAGCGAAATATCTTGCTGGACTTTCGGAAACCTTGGCAACGGCGTATATGGCTTTATGCTAGGTAAAGAAGCCAGCAGTTCTTCCAAGCCAATTTCAAATCCTGCACAATATGCCGGCAACTTAAATCCGGACAAAACCTTAGCAGTAAACTCTCCTACCATGCCAATGTCGGCGCCTGTTTCAGCAACCGAAACTGCAGCCGAACGGGTGTATTCATAGGGCTTAGCAACGGGGTAGTCTGGTGCACTCGTCAATACTTTGTAGTTTAAAGTCACCCCCAGTTTTTGGGCTAGGTAGTCCAAGTAAGCTTTAGCTTGGAAAAAAGGACTACCTTGTTCAGAAGATGTGTTTTTGGAATCCCCGGCAATCACACAAGCAAGCATGTTGAATTCTTTGGGAACTTTTTCAGAACCGTCCCCTAGATGTATTTTGTTATGAGCCTTGCCAAGTTCAAATAGAGCAAATTTCCCATAGCCCAATTTGATGTTGGGGTGGACTTTTTCCAGCAGACTCGGCATAACACTGAGTCGATAATATTGAAGGTCGGGACTGAGGGCGTTTTTTAGCTGATAAGCCAATTCGACAGGTTGGTCGACTTTTTTAAGCAAACTGCCATGAACAAAACTGTAAGTTAAAATTTCATTTGCACCAGCAGCCAATAAGGTTGTGCGCAGCTGGCTTTTGAACAAGAGTAACTTATCATGGGCAGCTGGAGCTAAATCACGCCGGGGTAGGACTATTGGTAGCCTGTCATACCCATACAGTCGCCCAACTTCTTCCACAATGTCCTCTGAAATTTCAATATCAGTTCGCCAGAACGGCGGTTGGACTTCCAGAGATTGTCCTTGAAAATTAACTTGAAACTCAACATTTTTCAGCAGTGTAGTTACTTCTTCTGCGGTGAGCTGAGTACCCAGCCTTTGGTTGATAAAGTCAAGATCACACCTTATTATTTTTAGCAGATTAAGCGTATTATGTTCGTCAAATAACTGCCCGGCAATTTTACCGCCGGTAATTTCTGAGACCATCTCTGCGGCTTTAGCTATGACAGCTCTGTTCTGCAAGGGGCTTTGATTTTTTGTAAATCGGACTGAAGCATCTGTAAACAGGCCGTGTTGCATGCTGCTACGGCGAGTGGAATTTGCGTCAAAGTTACCGCATTCCAAAACGATATTTTTGGTATTTTCGTCTACCTCACTCTCACTACCGCCCATCACAGCAGCTAAACCGACTGGCTTGCCGCCGGAAGCAATCACAATGTCGCTACTCAAAAGTTTTATCTGTTTGCCGCCAAGTAGAGTTATCTCTTCTCCATCCTTCTCGACTTGTACCTCATGGTTGCCGGCTATTTTGTTATAGTCATAAGCATGCAACGGCTGTGCGGTTTCTTGCATTAGGTAATTTGTTATATCAACAACATTATTGATTGGACGGACCCTCACACTGGTTAACGCCGTCTGTAACCATTGAGGACTGGGACCAACATTAACCCCGCTCATTGGCAAAACGCAAAATCGTCGGGCCAGTGCTGGCAAGTCGTTTTTAACCTTAAACGCTAAGTGATTATCCATTTTCGGAATTGAAGCATCAGCTTTATACCATTTAGGGCTAACAAATTGTTTACCCTGTATGCCGGCGATTTCACGAGCCACACCGAGCATACCGAAACAGTCTGGTCGGTGAGTAAACATTTTGTTTTCTATGTCTATAATGGTGTCATCTAGATCAAGTACCTCTGCAAATGCCTGTCCAGGCTCAGCCCCGTCAATAATCAACAGCCCTTCTTGGTAGTCGCCTAGAGCTAGCTCCTTAGGGCTGGCTAGCATGCCATTACTTAGAATCCCACGAATTTCTTTAGCAGTTATTTTAAAAGGATCTTTTTCAGTAGTACTTGGGACAACTACTCCCGGAGGGATCCAGGCAGCAAGCATACCTTCTGTTATATTTGGAGCTCCACAGACTATTTGCACATGTCCATCTTTTTGCCTTTGAACATTTTTTACTACCCCACCATCGTCTACGACACAAATCGACAGCTTGTCGGCATTGGGGTGCTTTTGACAAGACAATACTTCTACAGCTACGATGCCTTGATATTTTTTGCCAAGGTCAATAACTTCCTCTACCGCTCCTAGCTGCGCACCGATTTTTTCAACCAGTTTATCAACTGGTAAATCGACCTCTGTGAATTTATTAATCCAGTTTAGGCTTACTTTCATGTGAATTGCCTCAGGAAGTTGAGGTTACCTGAATGAAAGTGGCGGACATCTTCTACACCGTATTTCATCATTACTAGGCGATCAATACCCATACCCCAGGCAAAACCGGTGTA
>CAYUXQ010000013.1:0-17739 GCA_964448925.1 uncultured Candidatus Saccharibacteria bacterium
TGTCATGCTTGAAGTTAACTCTAAAAGCATGCTGCAATTCGCCGATTCTATCGATCGTGAACTAAGAACCTCCAAATTTAAATCCAAACGCAGCGGCAATAAGCTACTCGGAAAATAATAGATTCTCATTTAGCTTTTTCGCAAGGATAGCCATTGCAAACTTATCACGGACTTTGGTTGGTTTTATTTCTTATTAAACAGGTCTTTACTTAGTCCAGATTGGCGAATTATAGAGCGAAGCGTGCCAAGTGGAATTTCTTTCTTGGCCATCGGGACTATAACTGTTAATGAATCTTTGCGGTATTTAGCGTGGCTACCGCGCTGAGAAATAAAAATAAAACCCTCGCGCTCGAGGGTTTTCACCACCTCTTTTGAGGACAACAATTTAGGCATTTTGTAGATGAAGCGTCTTGAGCTTTGGGTTTTCTACTAACTGGCTATCGCTTAACTTGGTGTCTTCAAAATATAGCTCTAGTGCTTCTTTAAGGTTAGCAAGAGCATCGTTTTCGCTTTTTCCAAAACTAGACACATCAACATTAAGACACTGCGCAACCCAGTATTTACCTTCTTTATAGACTACAGACTTAAACTCAAAATCTTTCATAACACCTATATTTTACCACGGCTTTTTCGCCGATTTTTAAATCTCAACCTTTAGTTTGACTCCGGTTTCGGCAGCAATTTGTTTGATTGCTTTTGCTGGTTTATTGACTTAGTGACTAAGCATAATACTTTCATTATGATAATCTCTGACCTGCGCCGACAGTTCGGCTATGGCTCCACGGACATCGGCAATTTCTCGATCAACTTTCTCAAACCTCTCATCAACGCCATCAAAACGCTTTGCCATATACAAAAACATCTTTTCAAACGACTCGTCATGGTTTGTAAGTTTAGAATCTATTTTATCTAAGCGCTTACCTAGACTCCTAGATAATTTAGTTATCTGATCCTCGCTCATATGCTAAATTATACGCTATTTGTCGCGGGTGATTGGGTCGGTGATTTTTATATTGCCTCTAACCGCCTACCACAATTTTGCTAACAGTTTTTGGTCGTTGTCGTACAACATCCGTCCAAAGCTGTCGACTAACGCTTCGAGTCGTAGGGTCAAACCGTGGCCCGGCATTTCCTCTTGCAAGTAGGCCAATACCGAACTATACCACCAGTATTGGTCTGAAGCGCCGGCATGAAAATTATTCCAAAAATCATTACCCATTTCTTTGAAGTCTCTAAGCATATCAGTCAGGTTTGCTATTTTGTCTGCCGCGCAGACAATATTAGCCCAGCTATCGCGGGCAGAACGCAGATTGTTTAAATATGCTTCATTGCGTTTTCGCCAATTTTTAATAGACGCGTCTTTAGTTACGGCGCGCACACTGTCCATAATGTCTTTGCCAAACCAAGCTTCTAGTTGGGCGCAGTCAAAGGCCTCTGGTTGATCTTCCAGCACATCGTGCAGTAAACCAGTCGCCAGTATATTTTCATTATCGGTATACTCGGCCATAAGCAGAGCTACCGATACCGGGTGTATGATATACGGCAAAGCACTAACCTTACGCTTTTGATCCTTATGTGCTAAAGCACTTACACTTAAAGCCATTTGGACTGTTGGTGTATTTAACATTTATGCCTCCTTGTCCCGCGGTCGAAAATTAAAAAACGGCCGCGAATTATTAATTAATTCGTAGCCGCAATGGTCGCCTATTGGCCGCTGTCCTACATCAATTATTATACCACATATTAAATTTTTGACGATTATAACTTCAGTACAGCCCTTTAAGTACTTGCAAGATTACTTATCGCGGGTGATTGGGTCGATGATAATTACCTGCTCGTCTAAAGCCTGCTTTTCCTGCGGTGTTAACTGTCTTTTTGGTTGGGGCTTAAACAATCTTTTCAATGCATTTAACAACTTTTTCATATGCCTATTTTATACTTTCGATGATTTTAATTTTTTATCGAGTCTTCGATGATTTGGATTTCATCGGGGGTGAGGTTATCAAGCCAACAATGTTATCGGCTCTTATATACTTCACGCCGATGAGCTATGCGAATTATAAGAATTACTAATTTCTTATCTTGGATTTCGTAGATTATTCGAAATTGCCCTACTCTAAGCCGCCAATTGCTCGAGCCGACCATAGGCCTAACATCGCCTTTCTTCGGACCTGCAGACAGTCTATAAATCGCTTTTGTCACCCTAAGGGCTGTTTGTGGATCAAGTTTATTGAACTCAACTGCGTAGATCATCATAGGTGAGCCCAAGATCACGCAAAACGACTTCAAACGGGACAGTCGGCTCACCCTTGCGCTTTTCTGCTTCTTTTACATCCGCCAGGTCTTCAAGCATGTCGGCAAATTCATCATTAATTAGTTCAGAGACCGAGCGGTTTTCGGCAACCGCTTTATGTTGAATGAATTTCTTAACATACGGGTTGAGATAAATTGTGGTCTTTTGAGTAAGCCTACTAGCCATGATTTCCTCTTTCTGCGTCTAATTTTACTTTAACGACGTCATAACGTCAAGACGTCGTTTCAAGAAGAGAATAGACAGCAGTAAAAAATATATGGTTGGCGTGAAAAACAGAGTTGTTTTTTAGGGAGAAAAGAATACTTATTTCGGAAGGGCTGGTGTATGGTGGATTATTTGTCGCGGGTGATTGGGTCGATGATAATTACCTGCTCGTCAATTGCCTGCTTTTCCTGCGGTGTTAATTCCCTTTTTGGTTTGGACTTAAAAAGTTTTTTCAGCACGTTTATTAGCTTTTTCATGCTCCTATTTCAGATACCCTAACTCCGATAGGCTTGAATAGCCTGATTTGGAAACAATAATGTGATCTAGAACCTCAATGTCCAGTATTTTGCCTGACTCCACTAACCTGCGTGTGGTATATATGTCACTTTCAGATGGGGTTGTGTCACCTGACGGATGATTGTGCGCGACAATAATAGATGATGCATTATTGTCAATCGCTATTCTGAAGACCTCTCGAGGATGTACTACTGACATATCTAATACTCCCTGTGAAACTGTGTCAGACACAATTCTCCCTCTGATGTCTAGGCAGACAACCTTAAATATCTCATTTTTTGAATAGCCAATCTCTTTCGAAAGTATCCGGGTTACTGAGTCTACATCCAATTCAATCTGTTTTTTCTCATTTATGCCCTGCGTATTCAGGTATAGGTCTAGCTCTCTAGCTAACTTGATGCCGAAAATGCTCGACTGGCCTAGTCCCTTTTGACGCATTAATTCAGCTTCATTGGCACTAACAACTGCATTAACTGTTTTGTATTTGCCAATTAACTCTTTGGCGATTGATTTGCAATCTTTACGCGGTATACCAAGAGTTAGCAATAACTCAATAATTTCATAGTCTAAGAACCCCGAGAAGCCACTTGTTATAAATCGTTTGCGTAAACGCTTGCGATGGCCGTCAGAAGAACTTGGCATAGCTACTCCAAAGAAAGCCTTGACTTAAAATATTCTTGAGTTTCTGGATCCGTGCAGTAAATGTAGCATCCTTTCATACCACGAGTCATCAGAGTTCGATATGTGTTCTTCACAATCAAATCGCCGAGCGCCTCTGCTTTGGCAGGTTCTTCTTCCAGTATTTTCTTAAATCCAAATACGGATCTGTCACTTGAAGCCCGCTTTGTTGCATCAGTATGTACCTTACCATCTCGTACAGTAAAATCTGGACCGATTATCACACCAACATAATCGAGCTCAAGTCCTTGGCATGTATGAATACACCCAACTTCCGTGACTGATTTTGGTTTGATTAGCCATGCTTGTCCGTCTGTTTTAAGGTTCCACCTGGCCTTATATGTACCAATCTCTATGTCAAACGCAGACGGATCTTTTGCGCTAGGCCATTTCCAACAGTACCCAGCCACCATTCTGGATTTGTTATTTTCTATATTTTTATTGCTAATTAACTGATGTAGCTTGGCAGGATCGTCTATGACTTGAAAATCATAGTCGATACCTACGATAGATGTGTTTGCTGTTTCTCGAATTTGGAGAGAGTTATCTAGCCATGCCAAATAACCGTCCGAACCATTACAGCGAAACTGTGACTCCAACTCCATTTCGGTTACATTTGCGTCAAAATAATCCGCCCAGCGTCGTATTTCTTCGGCGTCTCCAATATCTTTCAATGTGACTCGTTGGTCTTCGTCAACAAAAAATACGGAAAATTTAGATGCATTTATTAGTTCCTTGATCTGATTTTCGCCAAGGTTACCATATAAGCCACTATTTTCGTTGAGCCTATGTGCCTCGTCTATAATCAAAGAGTCGAATGTGTTTGAATCTGTTTCATAAAATCCCCATGAATTTCCAAACAAGTTGGTTATACGGCTCTTTTTAAAATCGCCTGTGAGCTTTGCCTCGTAGACCTGCCTTGGTGCTGAGTTGCGTGTAATATACTTCGTGACCTGTTTGCGATTAGTAAGCTCAACGAGTAGGTTAATTGCTACAACAGACTTACCAGTTCCCGGCCCTCCTTTTACTATAAGTACATTTTTTACCTCATCCGTTGCCTCCCTTGCCTGTTGCAGAGCTGTTTCATAAACCAACTTTTGGTCATCGATTAGTACAAATTCACTATTATTTTGCAGCATGGATGAAAGGCTATCTGCCAGTGATTTTGAGGGTCGGATCTTCCCATTCTCGATCTCGTAAATCAAAGTGCCTTGGTCACCATACTTTACATATTTTTTGATAAAATCTCTTAATTTGTAAAAATCTTCTCTAAAAAACGTTGGAGCTTTACTCGTCCACTCTGAATAGAACGGGTCGTCGACTACACCGTTATCCTTTGAGTAGTTGTGTAAATATGCGCAAGGCTTTAAGTTAATCTCCTTTTCTTGTACTGCTGAGTTGAAATCGTTTAATAAGCTGGCGTATGACCAAGCCTGATACGACGGATGAGGGGTTTCTCCATGGTAAAACGCTGCATCAACAACCGCGTCTTTTGTGCTTACGCTAATTCCTTCGCTCCATTGCTTAAGTTCGACTAAAATTGCTGATTTATGTGATTCTGTTTTACCAGTAATGATAAAATCGATTCGCTTTGAGGTTTGCGGAATCTTATACTCAACCGCAATCCCTGTATCGTCTGGAATCTCAGCATCTTCTAGAATATTTTTCATAAATTGCATAGAACTTGACCATGCACTGACCTCCGATTTGTTAGCTTTGTAGCCGGTCTCTTTTACATAAAGTTTTTCAATATTCGAACTAATGTTATTACTAAGTGTGTCTAGTATGAAAACTTTTTTTGTTGCCGAGTAGACTATCATAGTTATTCTAACTCTGTGTACTTTTTGTGACTGCCCTTTGCCTTACTGACGGGGTATTTTTGTTCGTTTTGTTTCATTTTTTTAGCAAATTCTTTTTTGATGTCTATATTTAAATCATGGGCAATAAGCAGAACCCAGTAAAGGACATCCATGAGTTCTTCACTAACTGCCGTATGGTTAGATTTGATATGTTTTTTGACTTCGTCTGGCGATTTCCACTGATAGTGTTCTAAAAATTCAGCGGCTTCTAGCAGCAGAGATACTGCCGTATCTTTCGGCTCATGAAACTGCTTCCAGTTTCTGGCATTTCGGAAATCTAAAACCTTATCTTGTAAATCTTTTAAATCAGACAATAAAAACCTCCGTTTGGGTTGATTATACCCCTGTTTTGTGAAACAAAACAGGGCAATTTACAGTTAGCCATGAGCCATTAATAGTATATGAGCAGTTATCTGTTAACCGTTAACCGAAAACACACCGGACACTGTAAACCTTAAACCGTAAACTGTTAAATAGCTTTTTTGGTGCGGTTTTTGAGCCAGGTGGTTATTTGCCCCACCTCTAGTTTTTTGGTGGCAATTTTAACGGCAAAATCTTCTAACTCTCGTGGAGTAGCGGTTAATTTATAGCCGTTGCGCATTAAAAATATGCCGGCGAGCGTTACGGCTGTTCTTTTGTTACCGTCTACAAATGGATGGTCGCCGATGGTATTGCGCATATAAACCGCAGCTTTTTGCAGTGTACCGGGGTATTGCTCCGCGCCGAAAACCGCTAGTTTTGGCGCATCTACCAGTGATTTTAATCTGTTTTCATCTCTAACCCCATGCGAACCGCCATAGTCTTCAATGACCTGAAAATGCACCCTTAGAATTTCTTCCAAGGTTAGGTTGCGGATCATCTTTCGGCTAGATTTTTTAGAGTTGAACCGTATTGCTTAACAAACGCCTCGTACTCACGCAGGATTTTAGCTTGTTTATCGACTTGACTGGTTTTCTTGCGGATCGAGAAATCCACTTCATCACCAGCTGTCAGATTTTGCTTTATTACTTCTTTCTTGGGAATTGTAATACCCAAGGAGTCGCCGATTTTAATAACTTTTTGAGCCATGATTTATTACCCTTTCATCTGTATACATTATAATAATATTATAAAGTTAAGTCAATCTATAACAGTTAAAGCAGAGTGAAGAGATCTGGGCCTGGGTTAAGCTGTTTTCAATTCGAACGCATGGGTAGATAATTAACAGATATGAATAGAGTGAACCTATTTGTGGCCAATTCAAGCGGAAAGCTAGACAGGCACCTAGCTGCGATCGAAGACGGCTATAAACAGGCGGCAACGATTGCTCGTGATAGGTTGAATTTGTCGGGTCTTGATGTAATTGTTAGAGCAGACTCATTTTATAGCATTCCCGAAATTGGCATTGGTGGTTTTACAACTGAAGATGGCCATATTATTTATATGTCTTTGGACGTTAGTAAAAAAATTTCTACCGAGTCTTTTTGCTGTGAGTTACTGCACGAAATGAGTCATGCTGCAAGATTTAGGAAGATTCCGCCTGCACCAAGCTTAGCTGATAGTCTGATATCCGAAGGCTTGGCGTGCCTTTTACAATACGAAGTAACGGGGAGGGTGCCAGCATATGCTAGGCAGAAAATTAGTAACATCGATGTTGAGTCCGCACAAGCAGAATTAAAGGCACCAAGCAACGCCTACGACCACGCCAAGTGGTTTTTTGGCAGTTCAGATATTGGCCGTTGGTTTGGCTACACGTATGGCTTTAAGCAGTGTAGACAATACTCGACCAAAACTGGGAAAAATGCTGCTGAACTGATATTTGTTCGCGCCAAAACAGTATTTAAAAGTTAAACCCAGCCAACAGCGCAACTCTAAGCGAGTCACGCTGTGGCTGGGCGCCAGCAATCGGTTGTTGTGTTCCCCGCGGTGAGTCAGCCGCGAGCGGTGTGCGAACAAGATGAACTGCTAGAACTGCAACTGCTGGAGCTGGTAAGGAGCATGGAAATCCTAACTTAGGTGTCAAAGTGTGGTATAAAATAGGCTAAAAGACTAATTATGTTTGGAGGTTAAAAATGGCAAAAGCGCCAACTGATGCAAAACTTAATATGATTAAATTCGCCAGAGTACTGGTTTACCTGGTGTACGCCTACTTAATAATTGCCGTGTCTTTTTTGATAACTGGCTTTATTTTGTTACTACTTGGAGCCAGTCAAAGTTCCTCTTTTGTGGATTTTGTGTATCGGATAGCGGCCGAGTTTTTGGCGCCTTTCCGCGGTATGTTTCCACCACACCAAATTACCGACAGCAGCTACTTTAGCGCTGCCGGACTGTTTGCCATCATTATGTACGGCATTTTTGCCATAGCCATCCATAGCTTTATTGGCTACATCACGCTAAAACAGACTAAGCATCAAAATGACCTTCTAATAGCTCAGGCAGACGCCAAACGAGTCCAGGAGAAGTTAGTGGCTCAAAAAGCCATCGGTGCAAGCCAGCGTTCAACCCGCTCGACTGTACGATAGGTAGGCTAGAAAAGAAACTACTGAGCTGTGCTTGGAAGAGTGGTGTAGTTGGTGGGCACTACCACGGTAGCGTTTTTGTATTCGTAGGTAGCTTCAGAGGAAGTTGTGCCACTAACGGTTGTAACTTTGGCAATTCTTTTGCTAGCTGAATCGACGTACAAAGTTGTGGTTGCCCCGCCGTTAGTAACCGACCATACGTCGCAGGTACCGCCAGAACTGCCTGGGCAAGCTTGCTGGCCCTTGTAACTGCTTGAGTCCTTATAGCTGTTGATTTTAGAACCGTCAAATTCGTAAGACCCTGGGTCGAAGCCAGAGCTAGAAGACGATGTTTTGGGGTACTTAACGCACTGGGACTCGCCCATACATAGGAAATAAGAGTCTTTGGTGTAGACCAAGGTCATGTTTTTGCCTTCGGCTTGGGTTGCGTAGCTGATGTTTCCTTGTCCGTCAGAGGTCATCACCCCGCTAACCTGTTTGTCGCCAGTAGTAGTTTTAACTGTTGCCACAAAAGGCACGCCTTCGGTGGTAGCCGGTGCAAATACGGCCTTTTTGGTGGTTGTGGTTTGGTTGTTTACGGCAGCGTTTGCTGCTGCGGCTTTTTTAGCGTTTTCTTTGTCTTGCTGGTTTTGGTTGTAAAAATAATAGCCTATGCCGGCAGCTACCACTAAAACTACCACCAGGCCAACTAGGTAACCTTTTTTACTAGATTTGCCCGCAGAGCTGGTTGGTTGTTCGTCGTCCATTTTTAAGTTTCTCCTAAATTAGCTGTAGCTTTAGTTTAACACTCTAAAATATTCGAAGATATTGCTTATTGTTTGGGCACAGCTGTGTGGGGCTGGTCTTTTTTGCCTTTGAGTAAATCTTTAAAAAATAGTAGCGGCAGTACTACTGTTGCTAGCAGCGAACATAGCCAAACAATCAACGACGCTAGTATCCAGGTGCTTAGCCCGGAAATGCTTAGCCCGTCACTAAATACGTCTGTTAAAACAAGCCCCACCAGAGTTGTTACCAGCGCTACGCCGCCCATAAGCGCCGGAATATTACGAAGAGCTAGCGAAATTACAAACGGGCCCAAAATTGCAGTTGCCAGCGTAAAAATAATAACAGCGGTAATAAAGCCCGAAGCCTGCAGGTTGAAATCTTCTAGCAACCAACCCGCAACAATTAGCCCCACCGCGTTGGCAATTAGCGCCAGCAAGATTCGAACCAAAAAACCAACCATAGACTGCCTCTCCACTAATTAATCTTGATTGTACTCTCGGCTGTGGATCTTGTATATAAGGGAATGGCGAGGGGTGCTACTGCGTTTATAATATTTTAGATGAATCTGAATGAGTTCATGTTTGATCTGCCCAAAGAGCTGATTGCCCAAACCCCGGCTCGGCCGCGAGACCATGCTCGTTTGCTAGTCTACGACCGCAGCAGCCGCAAAATAACCGATGATGTCTTTTACAACCTGGAAAAGTATCTACCCAAAAACAGCACCCTGGTATTTAACAATTCTAAAGTCGAAAAATGCCGCCTGCGTTTTGAAGCAGCGGAAGTTTTTGTACTGGAAACCCTTAACCCGACGACAGTACGAGCGCTAGTAAAGCCGGGCAAAAGGTTTCGGGCTGGAGCCACCTTTGCCCAAGGGTCGTCACTGGAAATTCAGACAATTGCCGTTGAAGACGGAGGGGTCCGGGTTTTGCGGTTTAATAAACCCGTCGACCATAAGTCACTCGATAAATTTCGTTTAACGCCCTTTCCGCCCTATATTTCTCAAAACGAACAGCTGGCTGGCCAATATCAAACGGTATACGCCAAACCGCTAGGCTCTAAGGCCGCACCGACTGCCGGGCTGCACTTTACTCAAAGACTGTTGAAGGAGCTTTCGCTGGCTCATAAACTGGCGTATATAACTCTCCACGTTGGGCTAGGCACTTTTGCGCCGGTGAAAGTTGAAAACCTAAAGGCCGGCAAGCTACACGCTGAACTATTTGAGTTGAGTAGCTCTACGTCTGACATTCTGAACAGCTCCAGCCATATTACGTCGGTTGGCACAACAACTGCGCGCACCCTAGAAACTATCGGCAGGCCTTTTGGGCCAGCTAGCGAACTAACCGAAATTTTTATAACCCCCGGCTATGACTTTAAGGCTATTGACAGTTTGATTACCAACTTTCATCTGCCAGGCAGCAGTTTGCTGATGCTGGTGGCGGCATTTATGGGTTCAACCGCCGAACTGCAAAGAATATATGCTCACGCCATAAAAAAACAGTACCGTTTTTACTCTTTTGGCGATGCAATGCTGATTTTGTAGATGTTTTCACCACACAAGCTTGCGTTTTTTTAGTTCAGCTGGCAAATTAGGCTTAAGCGCTATGGGAGCTAAAACAAACAAGGCATTCAATGACTGAGAGGATTCATCCGCTTGGAATTAGCGGAGTATCCCCGGCTGCAAATTACGCTTTTACTACCCCACCAAAAACAAATCATTTTGACCCAATACCAATTCGACTTGATCGACATGGTTTGTTAGACCCTACTGCGTTTTTGGACTATCAGGAAGGCTGTGTTTGTCATGAGCTTGTAACACCTCAGGCACCCTACAGCTGTAAGCCGGTTGAAGGACATCACGGGTATTTTCCGGAATCAAGCTTCAAACCAGAGCACATTCCTCTAAATGTAAAATGGTTAAGGTCCTCAAAATTCAATATATTCGACCTGAGGTCGTGCCAGGAAGACTTGTACCATCAGACCCATGCTGAATCGGTCCCCATTGCGGATATCAACCTAGAATCGGCTGCTAGGTTTATTGAAGAGTCTGGTACGGTTTTTGACTTTGCTGTAGCCCATTACGGTCTGGAAAAAGCCGTTCAAGCCAGAGAGAACCTACCCCCTCGTTCTAGGCGCTATGTCAAAGCCAGGGCAGATGTAAGGGTTGAGCTTCTAAGCGAGCAAGTGGACGAAAAAACAAAAGAACTCGAGCTAGTAGAAGTAATTCACCCAGAAGTTGTGACTGGAGCACTCAAAAAGTATTCCGACCTGTGCGGTTCAAAAGCTTTAGCAGAAACGGTAAACCAAAGATTACAAAACAACCCGGTTAGTATTCCTACTCAAGTGTATGGCGAGGCTCATCTAAGGAGCCAGGTAGAAGCAATGTTAGTTCGCAAGCTAGGTTCGCTGTCGCTCGGGATGCGTAGGGCCTATCAACAAAGAGCCGGGTTGCCAATTGCCGCAGAAATTAAGCCAGGTGCATTTAAGAAACAGGCGGTTGGTACACTGGTGACTTAAGTTCGTTCCAAGACTACGAATTCGTAGCCGTATTGGTTGTCTTTGTCCGGGGAATGCTTTTGGCTTGATATTTGCTTCCAGTCTCTGGGGTTGTAACTAAAGAATTTGTCTCCAGCAATTGTAGCCTGCACTTTTGTCAGGTAAAGCTTGTTTGCAAAAGGCAATGTTTGTTCGTAGACATTAACTCCTCCAATAATAAAAATCTCCTGGCTGCCTTCGGCCTTTTTAGCAAAATCTAGCGCTTTATCTAAAGAGTCTGCAGTAATACAGCCTTCGGGTCGGAAGGCGTGGCTGCGAGTAATGACGATGTTAGTGCGGGTAGCGCTCGACCGATTGATTCGTGCGTTTTGCGCCCCATAATAATAGGGTGGCCAATGGTAACTTTCTTAAAATAAGCCAGTTCGGCCGGCATTTTCCATGGAATTTTATTGCGCCGGCCAATTACACCGTTGTTTGCAGCCGCAACAATTATTGAAATATTCATGGGCGCTGCTTTGTTCATACTGCAATTGGCGCCCAGATGGCCGGGTGGGGGTCATAACTGCGCAGTTCAAAGTCGTTAATGCTAAATTTGGAAATGTCTTTGATTTTTGGATTGATCCACATAGTTGGAAGAGGCTTGGGTTTGCGACCCAACTGCTGTTCGACTTGGTCTAAATGATTCAAATAAAGATGCGTGTCGCCAAAAGTATGCACAAATTCGCCTGGTTTTAGTCCGCAAACCTGAGCCATCATAAGCGTAAGCAGGCTGTAGCTGGCAATATTGAATGGTACTCCCAGAAAAGTGTCGGCACTGCGTTGGTACATTTGGCAGGACAGTTTGCCGTTGGCTACATAAAACTGAAACAGCAAATGACAAGGTGGTAAACCAGCCTTGGCCATTTCGTCAATGTCGGCAACGTTCCAGGCCGAAACAATAATGCGCCGAGAATCCGGGTTGGTTTTAAGTGTTTCTACAGCCTTGGCAATTTGGTCAATGTGGCTTCCGTTTGGTGTCGGCCAGTTGCGCCACTGGAAGCCGTAGACCGGACCGAGTTCGCCCCACTTTTTGGCAAAGGATGCGTCGTCTTTAATTTGCTTAGTAAAGCTTTCGATACCTTTTTGCCATGCAGAGCTACCAGTATTGGGCACTTTATTTCCGTTTGCCTGCAAGTAGTGTTTGTAGGGCCATTCGTCCCAAATATGGACATCATTGTCGACCAAGTATTTTATGTTTGACGAACCTTGAAGGAACCAAATAAGTTCGTGAATAATTCCCCGCATAAACAGTTTTTTGGTAGTTACTGCCGGGAAGCCTTCACTTAAATCGAAGCGCAGTTGGCGGCCAAAAACACTAATTGTGCCGACTCCTGTACGGTCGGCTTTCTTAATACCGTTGGTCTTAATGTCTTGCAACAAATCCAAGTATTGCTTCATTTGTTTACCTCCCTCCTGCTGTCGTACAGTTTTTATTTGGACTAATTATTATAAGCGCATTCGGGCCAAGTTGCACGTTGTAAATTAGTCCCTTAAACTTAAGCTTGATGAACGAAGAGAAAAAGAACGTTGCTCTGCATAGCGACCCCTTGAATATCAAAGACGCTGTAAGCCCAGGTACGACAGCATTCTTAGCCAGTTTGGCGCAGACTGGTTTTGAAGGCAGCATAGACACCACCGACAGCACTCGTGAACAGTTCAGTCACGATGCATCTCTTTTTGAGCTAGTACCCCAAGCAGTGGTGGCGCCAAAAAATACCTCCGATGTGCGCAAGTTGGTAGCCGCTCTTAATGCTAACAAAAATAACTTTCCCGAACTCAGCTTAACCGCTCGTAGCGCCGGCACCTGTATGTCGGGTGGTTCGATTACTGAATCAATATTGGTCGACTTCGTTCGTTATATGAACATTCTCGAAGAAGTTACTGAAACTACGGCTTGTACCCAGCCTGGGGTACTTTACCGCGATTTTGAAAAGGCAACCCTGCAGCACAACAACGCATTGCTACCTTCTTTTCCGGCTAGTCGAGAGCTAGCTAGTATTGGTGGGATGGTGGCCAACAACTCTGGCGGAGAGAAAAGTCTAGAGTTAGGTAAAACCGAAGACTATGTTACCGAGCTAAATGTAGTATTAGCCGACGGTAACAGCTATCTTCTAAAACCGCTACAGGAAAGCGAGTTGCGCGTAAAAATCAAACAAAATAACTTCGAAGGCAAGCTCTATAAAAAAATGTATGAGCTGCTAGATAAAAATTATGAAATGATCAAGGCAGCAAAGCCTAATGTCACAAAGAATTCTACCGGCTATAATTTGTGGGATGTTTGGGATCGCCAGGCGGGCGTATTTGACCTTACTAAATTATTTGTCGGCTCACAGGGTACTCTTGGACTGGTTACAGATATAAAATTTCGTCTGATTCATGCTCCTGCTCATTCCGGAGTCCTGGTAATCTTTATGAAAAACACTGAAAGCCTGGGGGCAATTATTAACGATGTCCTGCCCCATAAACCAGCTAGTTTCGAAGCGTTTGATAACTATACGCTAATGTTAGCAATCAAATTTTTTCCCTATTTTCGAAAAAACTTAGGCTGGCGTGGCTTATTCAGGCTTGGTTTACAGCTTATGCCTGACGCACTAGTTTTGTTTAAGGGAATTCCGAAAATGATTTTACTTGTTGAGTTTACCGATGAGTCTTCTGAGGAGGTGGCAAAGAAGGTTCACGACCTGCGAACCAAATTGACCAAATACAAACTTGAAGCTATGGAGGAAGACTCTACGGAAGCAAAGGCTTGGAAATTTCGAATTATCCGACGAGAAAGTTTCAATTTGTTGCGAAAAAAGGTCCACGACAAGCACACAGCTCCTTTCATAGATGATTTTGTGGTTCCGCCAGCAAAACTAGAGGAGTTTCTACCCCAACTCAGAAAAATAGTCAAAAAATATTCGCTACTAGCAACCCTGGCTGGTCATATGGGGGATGGGAACTTTCATGTTATCCCGCTCATGAAAATAGAAGACCCTGCTGAGCGTGCTAAACTGCGTCCGGCAATGGAGGAGGTTAACAACCTAGTGCTTAAATACAAGGGCTCACTCTCTGGCGAGCATAATGATGGTATGATTCGAGGGCCTTGGCTACCACGAATGTACGGCTCTGAAGTATACAACCTTTTCAAACAAACAAAGACAATTTTTGATCCCGAAAACATCTTTAATCCGCATAAAAAAACCGATGCTACCTGGGAATATTCTATGAACCATATTCGCCGTCATTTTTAGACAAAATCGATAAGCAAGGGTATATTGGAGATTAAGCATGAATGGTGTGGGAAATTTTGCTCTCATCACGCTAGCCGTTGTTTACGGTGTGTACAGTCTTTTTAGTTCGGGTCTTTGTGGGGTTGCATTAGCTAGAGTTTATCCTAATTTTTTAGTCAAAAAGCGTCAACGCAAGCTGGAAAACCCTGCTTGGGAACTGGGCAGTCTATTCCTACTATTCGGTCTTGGCGGCTTTATGTTAGTGTTCGGCAATGCCAACAGTGCACTTGGCGAACTTGATTACTGGTTAGTTATAGCTTTGCTGGCTACTCTGATGCGAGCAAGTTTGCTGCTTTGGATTGGGCGGCAACGAGAGGCCAAGAAAATTACCACATCAATCAAATGGTTATTTGCGCTTTGCTGTTTTTCGGCACCGCTTGCTATGGCGGCAATTGGAGTGTACATGCTTAGCGGTAAGCAATTTTGGGAAACAGCTAACGGTGGCCTGTTGATGCTATCAGCATTATTTGGCTTGACTGCTGTTGGGTTGGCACTGGTTGGTGCAAAAAAGAAATATTTGCGAACTAGCGTGGCTATATGGCTACTTGTGTTTGGTTGTATTTGGCCCTTAAGTCTTGAAATGAGCGGTTCCCTGTTAGCCGGCTACTGGTTGGGACTGTGGTTATCTACTGCGGTAGTCGTTATTTCGTTGGTCGTCTTAACTGACGGCATAGCAAAAAGATACTATCTCAGAGTTGCGACTCCAGTGCTAGCGTTGCTTAGCTTCCCCCTTCTTGCAGGCGCGACCCTGCCCAGCCTAGTATTTGCTCATAGCACAGTCGAAGAAGCTTTTAGCGCCACCGGTAGTGAAGCGGTAGTAGTCGGACTGTGTTTATCTGTGCTATTAGTGTCGATTTATGCACTGATTGGTCTAGCTCGCCTAAGTGAACCTGGCCTAAAGCTGAACCAAAAGCTATAAAACCAAGTATTAATGGTGACTAAAGAAGAGTTGACCAGTAGTACCAAAAACGCTTTAAGATTAGAGCCAAGACTAGAAGAAACCAAAGTAGCAGAATGTCACCATGGTGCTTTTGAACGAACAAACTAGTTTTTTGCAGCCTTTTTGGCGGGTCGATGTTGCCTTCTCGCAAGTTATAAAGCGTTGTGTACCAAAACAGCGGGATACCAGCTGCCCAAACGATCATACAGAAAATACAAAGGGCACCGATTCGGTAAAGTGTTTCATACTGTAGCCAAGTAATAAAAGCAACCGAAAATAATAGACCAAGGTTGATAATTTGCCAAAACCAACGCTTGAATTTGGCGCCTGCTAGCATTCCAAAACCGACCATAGCAACGGCTGCATAACCGGCAATTCCAATAAAATAATTGGGAAAACCAAATAGGTGAGCCTGTGAACTATCAGCAACTGATGTGCAGCTAAGGATTGGGTTGAGGTTGCAAACAGGTATAAAGTTAGGGTCTTTGAGTCGACTAAAAACCTCTACGCTTAATATAATTGCTGCAGTCATGGCAACTACTCCGCCAATAAGCAATATCCAGGGCATTGTCTTCCCTAGCGTCCATTCCGGGTTTTTACGCCTCAGTCTTACCATTACTTCTTGAGATTAAGTTTACCACAAAAAAGAATTATTAGTTGAGCTGTTATCTGGGCTATAATGAAAGGTAGGTTTTTTAAAAAATCAAAAGTGAGCCAAAAGAAGTCTAAAAAAAATCAATCTAAAAAATCACTATATTCGGGCATAGTTGTGGTTGTATGCCTTGGTCTTTATTTGAGTGCTGGCTGGTTTATGATAACTAAACTCTACCGGCCACAGTCAAATACAGGTGTTAGCCTAGTATCTGCCCAAGCTGTGCAAAACAACAACTTTCACCGGAGTTTGGATCTGCGAATCGCAAAAAAAGCAACTTACCCCTCCAACAGCATTACTAGCGTGAAAGACCTTGGTACCCATGGTGAGATCAAACGCTTTATTGTATCGTTCCAAGTTGAGGTAGATGGGCTAAAAGAGTTTGGGCTAATGAGCCTGCCTTCTAAGCAGCCTCCTAGCGGTGGCTATCCAGTGGTTTTGCTACTGCACGCATATTCTTACCCCGCTGAATACCATACCGAGACCGATTACCTGTCAGATATGGATTTTTACGCGGAAAAAGGCTTTGCAGTTATCAAACCAGATTTCAGGGGTCAAGGCTTATCTGCCGGTGCTGGACAGCCGGAAGGTTCGAATTATTCTATGGCTTATGTCACAGACTTGATGAGTCTGATTAGCGCTGTTAAGAAAACCGGTTATCTAAACCCAAAGGCGATTAACTTATGGGGCCACAGTATGGGAGCCGGAATAGCTCTTAAAACCGCCATTCTTAGTCGCGACATTAAATCAGCAATCTTGATTGCCGGACCGGTTGCTGATTTTAGGACCATGTATGAGGACTACCGAGCACCCTCGGATGTCGGAAACCCAATAGCAGCAGGCATAAAGGATAAAACTTTGATCAAGTATGGTACGCCAGAAGTAAATCCCAATTTTTGGCACTATACATCGCCGATAAATTTCTTATCCTCAACTTCAACCTACTTTCAAATACATGTCGGTTCGGCCGATCAGGTAGTTCCACCACGATTTTCAGCCGATTTGGATATGGCTTTAACACATCTGCATAAAAAACATGGTTATTTCGTATACCCCGGCGGTGATCATGCTCTTGGTGCTTTTCGTAGCCAGATATGGCGTGATTCTTTACCCGTTCTCGGGGTCAGCAGCTAGGTTTTTTCGAAGAAGCCGCGAGGACACTGCTTGGGTGTATCTACCCAGAGCGTTGTAGAGGCTATTAATACTCAGGTGAGGGTAGTTTTGACGAGCCTTTTCATAAGCCCGTGTTCCGGCGATAAGTGCCACTAGAGCGAGTGCGGTAATGACGAAGTTGTGCCAAAGTGTAAATTTGAATGGAATATACATACGAAAGCTGAATACAATAAGGGAATGAAGCAAATATACATACAAACTGTTACGACCTAGTAGTTCGAACACCCCGTGGCTAACTCGACTAATGACTGTCTGGTATCTTTGAACTAAATAAAATAGCGCGCTTATCCAAAGAAAAAACAAAACTACTCTAAGCGGCCCAAGAGTCCACTTTTCGGCGTACTTCCAAACCCCTTCATTTACTACATTTACATGCCCTACGAAAGTACTAACACTCCACGAAACAGAGTCTGGCCTTTCATTTAGGTAGGAAAGCAAATATACACCTAGCCAGCTAAGCGCGAAAGTCGTTCCAGCGCTTACTAAAATGCTGCGCTTCAAAACAGTTTGAGTTTTACGGCTGAGGGCAAGGTAGCGTTCTCTGAGCTGGAACCA
>CAYUXQ010000014.1:0-17290 GCA_964448925.1 uncultured Candidatus Saccharibacteria bacterium
CCATTTGCCATAGCAGAATTATATTGATTCCTTGCCAGTGCGGCTGCTTCCTCATTTCGGTCATTTGCCCACTTGTCGCCTTTTGCAATGGTCAACCTTCTAGACCGTTCACTAAGCGGTACATAATTCCCTGACCTAATTCTACTTACGGCTCTACCACCAAACATGGGGATACCCCATTTACTCTTCGTAATTTTCAGTGCCTTATCGTTGGCATCGTATTTATTTGCGGCCTTTCCTTGGGCACGCTCGTTCAGGCCGCCCGCAAAAGAGCGCGTTTTATCTCCTATGGCCTTGTTTACTCTGCTATTCATGGCTCCATTAGCCATTAGTGCCAGCGCGGAACCACCCCACCTAAAAGTCATTGGCAATATGGCTAAAGGTGCGAAAAAACCAATCAATATTGCAACTACTGTAAAAAATCCATCCCCTCCTGTTGCCGCAACAGTCGCGAATATTTTGCCAGCATAAATTAGCGCTACAATCATGGGGAACATCAAAAGTAATTTGATAAAATTATCCCTCCAATACCGCCAATACCTCTCAGTTCCGGGCAACACCCATAGTGCAATGGCAATAGGAATAGTCAAAACACACAACAGTATCAGTATTTCTCTTAAGAAAAGAACAAAAAAACCAATAATAACAGCTAAAACAACGGGGATTGCTAGCATTAAAAGCCCGCCTATGTTAATAAGCGCCAAACCAGATACTACAATACCAATAAAAATTCCTGCAGCATAGGTCTGTCCAGTGCCACCTACTTTGGCTAGCTGGGTTGTGATGTCATTGATTTCCCCCAACCCTCCAAATGGGGCAGCCATTATTTCGGCTATGCCTCTGCCTAGGTCGTTAGATATGTTTATTGCAAACTCCGCTATATACCAAGAGAGCTGGATTAAAATTACAGCAGCTATTAACTTTGGAAGCATTTTCCGCAGCGTGTAGGCACAAAACATGTCTAACTACTCCTCCCGGTGCCGATAGCCTGACCAATAATTCCGTATAGCATTGCTATTACTAATAGGCTTGTAGCGATAGCCCTAAAACTCGACCATGCTTTTTTAGTCTCGGGAGTCAATAAGGTGCTTTTTTGCACGACTCTACCATCTCTCAGTGTCAGATTGCATGTAGAGCTTGCGTTGCCAGCTGTCGCCGATCCTGGATTGTTGGAGGTGGGAAAGCAAAGCCTGTTTTGGACTCCTTGATACAGTTTATCAACGGTATTGTCAATAATGTCAAGTATTGGGCAAATAATCCAACCCAAGGCATTCCTGCCAGAATTTGCCATACATCCTGAAAGTCCAGCCCCTTCGCCATCTGCGGTAGCCCCAGCAACCCATTTACATCCTGGCGTACTCGAAGATCCAGAGGTTCTACAGGTACAAGTTAGGTTGCCATTAGTTTGCCCTGATTGCGGTGGAGGGCAATTAGCCCCGGCTACCGCAATATTCCCACCGATTGTGTTCGAGGAAATAATAAAATTCTTGGTGAAAGTCCCACAGCCTCCACCGGGTACCGTATAATCTATATCTACTGAAACTGGGATTCCACCTGTTTGGAGGATAGTACCACTATCATTCGTATAAGTTATGCCCTTACTACCGCTTGCACCAAGCCTTGTGTTTGCACAGAATTGATTAGCATTTGCACCAGATGCTTTAGCATTGTCATTAATGTCAAAGGGATCTTGGTCTGAAAAAACTACAGTATCTCCGCCCACTCCTACATTAAACCCCACCACCCTATTTGACTGGACAATCGGGGAGAAGGTAGCACTTTGCATTTGAGCGGCTGTATAGGCATAAGATTTTCCGCCCATAACAAAAAACAAGCCAAGTCCGAAGGCCATAAATAACCCAAGCCCAAGGAGTAGTTTTTTGTAGTTTTTCATTTTTGCGGTGCCGCTTATTTTTCCTGGTCGTAACTATAGCATAAGCACTACTGTTCAACAACCTGGGCTCATGTAAACTGCTTTGCAGGGGTAACCCTTGCGACAGGGGTTACCCCTGCAAATACAACCTGTTGCAAGCAAAACGCTGGTGTTTATGCTATAGTGGCGTCAAGGCAAAAGCATATGGCTGCTTTAAAAATAAATACACAAAAATTTAAGCTTACCGGATTCTTGGCCGCTTTTTTCATTGTATTCGTCCTTGTGCTTACACAGGGTGTTTTTGCACTTAATCCTGATCCTGGTGGCAATGGAGGTTCTGGCAATGCCAGCGGTACAGGAGGTACCAGCGGAACTAGCGGAGCTAGTAGCTCTGGCGTGCCATCCGACAACCCGATAGTCAAAGACATAAATATGATTGTTAATTTTTTGGCTGGGCTGGTTGGCGTTGTTGTAGTTGGCTCAATTATATACGGCGGGATTCAATACATCATGGCGGGCGACAACCCCCAGGCTGTAAGCGCAGCCAAAGACCGAATAACCAACAGCCTTATCGCCCTAGTGGCCTTTGGTTTTATGTACGCCTTTTTACAATGGTTAGTACCGGGAGGGGTGGAGTTTTTCTAGGCTATGCAGTGCGAAAATACTTTTTTTGGCTTTCCCCACTGGTGGCAATATTTGACGCTGGGGCCTAATTGCGAAGTTTCATTAAACTTGCCTAACGATATCTGGGCCATTGGATTGGCAATCCTTGGGATGCTTTTATATTTGGCAGGAATTGCAGCAGTTGTATCTATAGTCATTGCAGGTGTCGGTTTTATGATGTCCGGCGGCAATGCCGAAAAAGCCGCCAGCGCTAGACGCCGTGTGATTAACTCGATACTGGGCCTATTAATTGTACTGATCGCCACCGTTACAGTTACCTTTATAGGTAACAGTCTTGGTGGCCAGGCCGTGTCGTCTACCAATCAACTGCCTAAGGTTGCGGCCGACTCCAGCCAGCTACAAGATATGCTCAACCTAGGCTTAACAATAATAGGCGGGCTGGCAGTATTGTTTATTGTGATATCTGGTCTCAGATATATGACAGCTGGTGGCGACCCCGCAAAAACAGCCAGCGCCAGGAGTCAACTTTTGTACGCTGCTGTTGGACTGGTGGTTGCAGGAATGGCGGCGGTGATAGTTAACTTTGTACTAAACTTCTAGTAATGCAAGACATGCTTTCAAGATTACTAACAATAAACCTAAGCCTTGCCCTTACAGTGGCCGGGGCACTAATTTTTTTGGGCTCCTCAGCTTATGCTTTTAACCCACTGGCGAACAGTTGTACCAAAGCACCAAACAGTGATGTGTGCCAAGACAATAGTAACCAAAACGGCTCAGACAATAATCCGGTTAACGACACTATTAAAAAAGTCGCCAACCTAGTTGCCCTTATTGCTGGGATTGTTGCGGTAGTTGTAATTGTGTTGGCTGGTATATCCTATATGATGTCAGGCGGTAATCAACAACAAGTAGCGTCGGCCCAGCGCCGGCTACTAGGGGGTGTAATTGGGTTGGTTATTGTAGCGCTGGCATGGGCGGTTGCTTCGTTCACAATAAATAATTTTGTAAATTAGGGGGGCATTGCTATGAAAATATTTTTGGTAAGAACACTTTTGTCTGCTTTCATTGTGGTGGGAGCGCTTTTTGCGCCAAGCTTGGTCCCGCAGAGTGTCCACGCGGATTCCAAAAGTGCTCTGACCCAAGGCGCAACAGATGTTAGCGGTCAAACAGGCGACCCAAGTTCCAGCGCGAGCACTACTATAACCAATATTATTAACATCCTGAGTATTGTTGGAGGGATAATCGCCGTAGTGATGATAATAATTGCCGGTTATAAATTTATAACCAGTGGCGGAGACAGTAGTAAAGTTGCCAGTGCCAGAAGTGCCCTCACCTATGCGATTATTGGCCTGATAATTATTGCCCTGTCTCAGGTAGTGGCACGATTCGTACTCAAGACATCAACATCAACTGCAAGTGGTACTTCTTCTCAGTCCAGCGGTGGGTCCTCAGGAGGGTCAAACCCGGTCCCTCCACCCCGCAGAAGCGGTATATAGCATGAGCATATTGACACTGTACCGAGAGCGTATATAATTCAAAACAGTAAATAAGGAAACAGAATAAAATGATTCAAAAATTTAAAAACAAGCTAGCTGTGATTACCTCACTGCTTGTACTGACAATTTCTGGCACAGCCCCTGTTGCTGTATTAGCTGCAGAGCCAAGTATCCAGGGTGGAGTATGTACAGGAGCAAATACACTACAAGTTCCAGCTGGTGCGACTCCTGGAGATTGTACTCAGATCACTACCGATCAAAACAATTTCAACGATTTACTCACAAAAATCATTAACATAATGTCAATCCTAGTGGGAGTAGTGGCTGTCATAATGATAATCATTGGCGGGTTTCGTTACATCACCAGTGGTGGTGACACCACCAAGGTAGCGGGTGCAAAGAACACAATTCTATACGGATTGATTGGTCTAATAATTGTTGCTTTGGCTCAGGTAATCGTAAGATTTGTCCTTAAGTCTGTAACCGACGCTACACCTGGATAAACTGAGAAGCTATAGAGCAAGACTATTAATATGCACTGGCTTAGATTGTTAGTAATAACAACAGTTAGTGCGTATATTCTTATTCCAGTTATGGTATCTGCACAATCTCCAAACATACAGGGTGGCCTATGTGCTGGTGCTAACTTTGACTTTCAGTCAGGTGCCGCAAACAGTGCTGATTGTTCTGCCGGAGGCGATGCAACAGAAACCATTAACAATCTTATCACCAAGATAATAAACTTGCTGTCCGCCATAGTCGGAGTTGTAGCAGTGATAATGATTATTGTGGGGGGGCTTCGCTACATTACCAGTGGGGGTAACGATAGTAGCGTTACCGGAGCTAAAAACACCATTCTGTACGCCATAATAGGCCTTGTTATAGTGGCTCTAGCCCAAATAATTGTCAGGTTTGTCTTAAAGCAAGTTACGGATGCCGCTTAAATAAATCAAACTGCTAAGTAAAAGAGCGCTGTTAGCGCTCTTTATTATATGAGGTTCAAAAAAGAACTCTTTACTGGACTTCGATTTTCTTTACTGTATCTTGCTTAACTTTAGCGAAAGATATAGTTAGTACACCGTCTTTTAGTACGGCTTCAATTTCTTCTTCCTTAACTGGTACTGGCAGCACCAGGCTGCGGCTAAATTCACCCCAGTAGCATTCCTGCAAAAAATAGTTTTCTACCCCTTCTTCACTGCCAGCGTTAAGAGTACCGCGCACAGTTAAAGTGTTGTCGGCAATGCTGACATCTAAGTCGGCTTTGTTTACCCCCGCAACGCGCCCTTTAACCACTAGCTTTTCTTTGGTCTCATAAACATCCACCGCCAATTGACCGGCTACTGGTTCTTCTTCGTCCCATTGGTCGTCTGCTGGTTCTTGCGATGGCGCGGCTTCGTCGCCGCCTTCTACCACTTCGTCTTCACTCAAAAAAGCAGCTGTAATATCGTCACCCATTAATAAGTCGTCGTTTTGTTGCTGTTGGCTACCTCGAGCCATTTTGTGCCCTCCTTTATTCGCCGTCAAAATCTGATATGGCGAACGAGCATTACACTTTTGATTGTTTATAGAAGCTTTTTGCAGACTCTTTGTGTTGCTTTTTAGTATAGCGGAGCCAGCTACATCTGTGCAACATATAACATTTACAACGCAAGTATGCCAATAAGCATAGCCAATTTACATTTTGCATTTATCAATGCACACTAATTTATCAAATGAACACTTTGCAATCTAGCTCGTGATCTCTAGAGGTTTCGGAACTATTATTTATTTTTCAAAAAAATTGTATCTAATGTGAAGGCGATTAGCGATAGGTAAATGAAAATTGTAAATTGTAAACTGCGTCTGAGTAGCTGGGGATGAATTTACTCGAGTCCATGATTGCTGTGGTCGCCCCGCCTCACTGTGTGGGGTGCGGCGTCGAAGGCACCAATCTATGCAACAGATGTATGAATGCTAAAATAATGTATTTTGGTGAAAGATGTGTTGGCTGTAATATGCTTAGCCTTGGTGCGCGAACTTGCCGTAACTGCCGCGCTAGAGGGCTGCCTTCGCATGTTTGGGTTGCTGCAAGTTACCAAGGACCGGCCCAAAGACTTGTGCATAAATACAAGTTCGACCATAGTCGGTCTGTGGCGGTGTCTATAGCTGACTTAATGCTAGGGTCATTACCAGTCGGCATAAATTTAGAAGACTTTGTTGTGGTCCACATACCTACGGCTACCACTAGGGTTCGAGAGCGCGGGTTTGACCATTGTCGGCTGCTTGCAAGACAAATTTCTGAACAACTTGGGCTTGAAAAGTTAGATGCGTTGGGAAGGTTAGGCCAAGACACCCAAGTGGGCGCTAATCGCAGTCAGCGGATTTCAAAATCAGCTAGCCAGTATTATGTAAAAAACCGTCGGGCAGTATTTGCTAAAAAAGTGTTGCTAGTAGACGATATAGTAACCACAGGGGCAACTTTGACAGCGGCTACCAGGGTATTGCGCCAAGCAAGCGCAGTAGAAATAAATGCCCTAATCTTTGCTAAGCGGATTATCTAACTAAAAATATCCCTAGCGAGAAGCTAAGGAAATTTTATTGGCGGAGAGGGAGGGATTATAGGTACGGTATTCGCTTGTTCGGAACAAGTTCCTGCACGCTCACACCTGTAGACCTCTCGCTCCTCATCGGCTTCGCCGCTGACCGCGAGGAACCAAATCCCCAGCAATAAAATATCCCTAGCATTTAGCTAAGGAAATTTTATTGGCGGAGAGGGAGGGATTTGAACCCTCGCGGGGACTTGCGCCCCCCTATCGATTTAGCAAACCGACCCCTTCAGCCACTTGGGTACCTCTCCTCATTATCCGTGTTGTGGGATGGTCGCCTTCGGCGACACACACTCGCCACCCTCGGAATAAATTCCTGTAGGTGATTCGTTGGTGTCCGAACCCGGTTCGCATCCACACCCGTTATTCTTCATAGCTCCGCAATAAGCGAAGCGACGAAGAATGGCGGAAGGGGTGGGATTCGAACCCACGAAGCTTTCGCTTGCCGGTTTTCAAGACCGGTTCCTTCAACCGCTCGGACACCCTTCCAAAATAACAGATGAAAGTATACCAGTAAACACCTTAAATAGCTACTTGGCCTCGATGCATAGTTTTGTTGGCTGTTATCAGCTAAAATAGTAAACATAAGCGGTCAAATAGAATGAAGCCAGAACAATCACCGTCTTTTTATAAGCCGAACCAGACCGAAGCTGTAGCACCTGCTGAGGCAGCCGAATCAGTAGAACCGGCTTCGGCAGACAATATCCACCCTACTGGCGGTTCGTTTAGCTGGCAGGCGACCGAGTTTGTAGAGCTTGACCGTCCCGCTATGTGGTACCCGGCTCTGCTTGGACTAACAGTGTTGCTCGCTGGTGGTGTCTACTTGCTTACTAAGGATTATTTTGCGACAGGGACAATTGTGGCTTTGGGTATAATTATTGGCGTTGCTGCAGCCCGCAAACCTCGTCTAATCGAATTCCAAATTTCGAGTGGCGGTATACAAATTGGTTCAAAGCAGTACTCCTACGCACAGTTTAAGTCGTTCGGGATTATCCGCGAAGGGGCGGAACCGACCGTAGAACTTTTTCCTACTAAAAAGCTTATGCCGGCTATCAGTATGCATTTTAACGCTCAAGATGAACATCAAATAACTGCTATTGTTGGCCAGTACTTGCCTTACGAAGAACGCAAAATGGCCAGCATAGACCGCCTAGCCCACCGCCTACATTTTTAAGTATTTAACCCATCTAAAAAAAATTGGTGTCCCCGAGAGGATGGTAAGCGTAGCTTACACGCAGCAGCCATGCTCGGAACAAGCTCCTGTCCGTGGCTACTTGGCGCCCGAACTTCTCGCTTTGCTCGCTAGGTTCTCATTCTTGTGTAAGTCATAATTTTTCTGAGCAATGACTATGTGCGGCCTTACAGTAAAAAATGGTGCCCCCGAGAGGATTCGAACCTCTATTGCCGGCTCCGCAAGCCGGTGTTCTATCCATTGAACTACGGGGACGACTTGTGCACTTAACAGGGGTAATTTTAGCAAATAACAGATTAAAAAGCTAGGCTAAGAAAAAATAAGCATAAGCAATTTCCCAAATTGTAAAAAGGGACTAAACTCAGAACTAGTAATAACGGAGGGTTTTTATGGCGGCGAATAACCAAGAGTCAAACTGGGTGGCAATGGCGCTTGCCTTTTGTGGCAGTACTGTGATAGGTATAGCAATCGGCCAAATGGTCGATGACGGTACCTGGATAGCAATCGGCCTAGGAGTCGGCTTTTTAGCGGCCGGTTTGGTGCACGCACTCTACCTGCGCAAACCCTAGTTTTCCTACTATGTCCTTATCAGAAAGTTGGTCCAAGCTTAGTTTTGGCTTAGCTCGAGCAGCTTTTTAGTGAATTTGTTTATAAAACAGATATCCAAGCGCCAAAGATGCTCCAAGAAAAACCAAACCATAGCGCATATGGTGATTTGCACTTTCAGGCAGAGTGTTAGTCTTGTTCTTTTGTTTTATTGTGAAGGCACCGAGAGTTTCAGGGTTGGCAGTTGCAATTTTTGCAGCCAAATCGGCATTTGCGTCGCCTGCTGTGATGGGTTCAGGTTCAGGGGCCAAATACGAGGTTAGTAGTTTTGGTATGTAGCCTGATTGATCGTTTTCAACTCCAAGGGCTAGTGTAGTGTTTTGAACAAACGGTATGTTTCCTCCAATTTTGATTTGTTGTTCAATAGAATCTGTGGCTACACTCTTATTTTCGTTTTTTGTAGTTCCGCCTATTTCAACCGGGTCGGCGGGCGGCGGAGTCGCAGCATGTGGCTCTGTAATTTGTCCGTCGCAGGCGTCATCCACTCCGTCCATATCAATATCTTCGGCAGAGTTCTCAATAAATTTACAAGAATCGTTCGTGTCTGGTATTTCATCGCCATCGGCGTCAGTTGCATTGGCTGCAATGTAGATTGCCTTTGTTATATCAATACTTTCCCCTGCGCTATTTTTTCCATAAATATGCAGCGCATGCATTCCGGGGCTAACCGAAGCAGGAATATACAACTGGCCGGCAAGGTTACCTTCGGAATCGCTGCTGATGTTGCCGAGTTCGGTTGGTTCAGACTGTAAGATTCCTAAGAAAATTGAAGCTGGTTTTAGCGATAGCTTTAAACTGTCTATTGTGACCTTCAGCCAGGCTTCTCGGTATGCTATGTTGTTGCTCATAGTGTCGTCGTAGTTTAATTTGTTGATGACCCGACCGGTTTTTGGCACGCTAAGTATTTCTAAATCGTTTTCTAAGGGAATCTGGCTGTTTGGCTGAGCGCCTTTTGTCGGTTCGGCAAAGCTGTTGGTAGAATTTTTTATCCACTCTGCCAACAGCTGGTGCCCTAAGGTATTGGGGTGATAAGTTTCGTTGCCTATCGGTCCACCCAAAAAGTCCGGCTGGTCGCTACCCGCCGTGATGCCATTTACCGCAGTGTTGCTTCCTTTGGTTTCGCATAGTCGGTGGCCGTTTAGCGCGTCTTGAGTGTCTATGTAATTGACACCCGTCCTTTCGGCAGCCACGCGAATAATATTATTCAAGTAACTGATGAGTTGGCTGGCAAATTCGATTTCTTGCGAACTGAGCCTAACATTTACTCCGCAACTTCCCTGCGCGTATGCTAGTTGGGGGTAGCCAATGGCGTATATATGCGCTTCTTGTGGTGCGTTATTTTTTATTTGTGAATATGTGTTTATAAGCTTTGGCAAAACAGTGTCTATTTGTCGGACAATTTCTAGCCTGTCTTCATAAGTTTCGTAACAAGTATCTGGTTCTAGGCAGCGTCGAAGTATGGTAGAAAAACCAATGTCGTTACCACCAATGGAAACTGTAACTGCCTTTGGTTGAGAATAGCTAACAAAGTCCAGTTGTGGCAACATACCAGGAGAAAAGCCGTATAAGATGGATTCGCGGTCTCTTTTGCTTGCACTGATTCCATCTTTGACCTGTCCTTTATAGTCCAAACCTTGGTAAGCGATATCCCAATTTACGGCTCCCGAGCAGGCAACAGAATGATAGTTATTTAAATTCAATTCTGCCCCAATTAAGTAGGGGTAAGAAACCAAAGACTGGTGGCAATGGTTTGTGCTAGTGTCCGTCCCTGCCCTGTAGCTGTAAGCCCCTTCGCCAGAAATGTATGAATCGCCCATAGCCAAGTAGTCCGCTTGGCTTGCAGGATTTTCGCCTACCGAAAGGCTATATTTAGCAATACGATTTGTGCTTGGGTCTCCAGTCACAAGAAAACGGTTAGCATAAAACCTAAGCTGCCACTGACTAGCAAACCGCAGCTGAGACACGCCTCTAAAGCCACTTATTTGGGTCTGCAAAATTGGCAATAGGTCTTTCGACTGGCAGGAAACTGGCTGCGTAATGGCATTCGGTACAGAAGCACATGAAGCAAGGTCATAAATTTTGAAAGTATTGAAGCTGTAGGAATAAACTACCGCATAGCGGCCGTCGCTAGTAATGGCTGTTTGAAGGCCTGGAGCAACGCCAATGTCGTATCTAAAAGATGGAGCAAATGGCAATACATCTAGCGTTTCTAAATTAACCCTCAGCAGTGCTCGCCCTGGGCTGTCTATTACCATCCATTTTCCGTTAGTTGAAAAAGCCAAAGAATCTGAATGCGTTTGTAGCAGCGCACCAGATTTATCGCGCAGTGCATAGCCGGGTGGCTGAGTAATGAGATAGTCCACAGACTGGTCAAGGTTGGCAGTAATGGTGATATTTCTCTGGCTGAAGTCTGTAAAGTACAAATACAAACCTTGTGGAGAGGAGTTGTAGCTGATGAACCGCTTAGAGTATGGTATTGGGATAAAACCAAGCGAATACCCCGGGTAATTTACAAACTTGCCGCTTAATTGAGTGCCGCTAAGTTCTACCCAGCCGTTTGAGTCTGCCATGCCAAACTGTGTTTGAACGCCGCAGGCCAAATGAGACTGCTCGGGTTGAATCAAATTTTTCGGCCTGGTAACAAAGCTGTATTGTTGGCAATCGCGGTTGCCGTTTATGGAATATGGCGGGGGTGTTCCAGCTGGTAGATCGGCTAACTTTTGTAAGGAAAGGGGCGTGTTTTGCCATGTAATGTCGTCTGCTTGAGCACTAGTGGTCCACGACAAGACAGCTAGCGTTGAAACAATTAGTGTAGCAAGTAGACGCATGTTAAACATAAGCAATAATTTGACCTATAGTCAAATTATTGCATGTTTTAATACTCTTTCCTAGACTTTTTTCCTAGACTTTTTTCCTAGACTTTTTTCCTAGACTTTTTTAAAGAAATTGGATTGCGACTCTCCGAAGCAGCTAATACCGACGTAATAGTTAATGTTTTTTGTAAGTGATATATTTTGAGGGAACTCGGCAGGGTTATCATATGATTTTTTAACCACGCAGACCAGAGGAGTATTTATAAGATTGTAGTATTTGATTTGGAGGCTGGTGCCCCTGTCAATATTTGTAAACTTTTCGCTCAGGCTACCGGGTGAAGCGAGTTTGCTAGAATTGATCGCTCCATCAACTTTTGAGTTTGCTTTTTCTGCGAAGAGCGGGCCCTCAATTTTGTAAAAAATATCCTTGTCGACACTGCAGCTCAATGGGCCTTGACTAAATTTTTGACTTGGCCGGCTACAGCTTTGGGTTTTTTTATAGTTAGCCGGCGGCCCAAGCTTGGCCATAATGTTGTTGTAGAGCTGATCAATACTAGCTTGAGCTTTTTCAAAATCTTCCTTACTAGCTTTCCCATTGTTGTGTTGGTGGTATAGGTAGGTTCCGAAAGCAATAAGTAGAACAAGCACTAAACCAACTAGTACCATTGTTTTGGTGTTCATGTATGAAGCATTGATAGACTTTTTAGAACTAGGCTTTTTCATAAATCTGCTTATGCCAATTGTATATTAGCGCCCTGCTCTTTGGTATGCTTATGGTTATGAAAAATCATCTTGATTCTCGGCCCCAAAGGGGTTTTACATTTATAGAAGGGCTATTGATCGTTATTTTGGTGGGTATCGTCGGTTTTGCTAGCTGGTATATTTACGATTCCAACAATAAGGCCAATAACATTTATGACAATGTGGTTTCGACAGGTGTCACCGACAGTTTTGAGAAGAAAGCTGTGAATGAACCGACTCAGCAGGCTGAGCCTTCTTCGCCAATTAGCGACTCACTAAAAGAGAATTCAGCCGACGCTATAAAAAGCGGCAACACGGCAGCCCTTGAATCCTACATGACAAACTCGGTAACAGTTGTAATTGCTGCCTCTGAAAAAGATGGAGCTGAAAGTAAAGCCGCTGCTGTAAAAGACCTGGATTATCTTAAATCAGCCACGGCGCCTTGGGATTTTGCGCTTACGCCAGAAGTTCTTAAAGGCTACTCAAACGGCTACTACGGAAAGTATTTTGGTAATAGTACAATTGTTGGCAAATCAGCTGATGGCAAAATTGTGTCTTTTGGTGTGAATAAAGATGGCAAAATAGATACTGTGTTTATGGCTGCTAGCGTTGATTCTGTTACTAACTAAAAATTAGTCGAAAAATAATACCGCCATGCAACTTGCCGGCGGTATACCCTACTGCAAAGCAGTCAAGAGTCTGAGAAAAGAGGGGGTGGGGTTTTGACGGCAGCAAGGAGGTCTCGGCCGCCGCCAGAAAGCTCGCAACGCTAGGGCCAGAAACAAGTGCTCAAAAAGTTCCTGTGCGCCCACCTACCAAAACTAAACCCCACGCAGATGAGTCTGACAAATAAAGCTGAGCAAATACTGGGTATTGACTAAGAATTAGCTGAGTATGACGAACAGAGACAACTTGATATACTGCCTGCATGATAAGAGCGGTGATTTTCGACTACGGTGCCGTATTGCGCAAAAACCTACGACTACAAAAGCCATTATTTGATTTTGCCGCCCAACTTAGAGCGGAAGGATATGAAACAGCAGTTCTTTCAAACATGTATGCTCCGCTGACTTGGACAATCAAGAAAATGGGCGATCTGAGAGACTTCAAACCAGTAATATTCTCTTCTGATATTGAAATTCGAAAGCCCAATGCCGGGGCCTATGAAGCAGTGATAAAGCAGCTAGGCATGAGTGCTGGCGAGTGTCTTTTTGTAGACAACCGCCGTGACAATCTTGAGGGCGCGCAGAAAATTGGCATGAGGATAGTATTATCCAAAAATACCGACCAAACCATAGCGGACATAAGACAGCAGCTGGGCCTTTCGTAGAGGTGGCTAGCCATAAACATGTTAGTATCTAAGTAGAAAATTTAAGCTGGAGGGATACAAAATATGGCAAAAGCCAAACCAGAAAGAAAGGTTATCGATAAAGTCTTTGTATTGATCGGGGCAGTGAGTGTTGCAGTTTTGCTGATAATCGGTTCGTTGGCTTGGTGGGGGTATAGTTTTGCCACCGATATGGTTACAACAGAACTGAAAGCACAGAAAATCACCTTTCCTCCAGCTGGTAGCGTAGCGTTAGATCCAGCAGAGTTTCCTGGCCTTCAGCAATACGCCGGCCAGCTTGTTGATACTGGCGCCAAAGCCAAAGCCTATGCCAACGAGTATATTGGTGCTCATCTAGAAAAAGCTGCTGGAGGCAAAACATACGCCGAAGTAAGTACTGCAGCTATGTCTGACCCCGCCAATGCAACTCTCCAGACTCAGAAAACAGTTTTGTTTCAGGGGGAAACATTGCGTGGGCTGCTTTTGAACGCCTATGCTTTTGGGACTTTTGCCATGCTGGCACAGTATTTAGCCCTTGTTTCGTTTTTAGGCGCATTTGTCATGATGGCCTTAGTGCTGATGGGCCTGGGGCAGATTGCCAAAAATCGATAACCAAGCGGTAGCAATTATTACCTTTTAAATTATTGAACAATAATTTTTTTACGGGCAGTTGATTTGGGCGTTGCTGGTGGAGATGCCACAGGCTTGGACTTTGTAGGAGTTTTTGGTTTAGCAGCTACCTTTGACTTTTTATTAATGTCTTTGTCTACAAAATCTGTTGCTTTCACTGGTTCTTTAATGTCTATGCGGTCTTCCTTGGTTCGCCCTTCACCCCTCAGGTCGTCGCCTGAGTCGTTTTTGTTTTTACCTATAAAAGTTGCTCCCAGTATAAATCCTGCGCCGATTGCAGCATAGGCTCCACCAAATATGTAGTAGTTCTGCCCCACCTGTCCCCCTACATCCTTTACAAGCTTAACCAGGCTGCTGCTCAACACTGTATTATTTAACTGTAGGCGCTTGGGGACTTCCTTGTTAACACTCCACGAAACAGTGTATGCAGCGCCCAGCAAGAACACACCAGCCACAAGCAACATAAAACCGATTTTACGAAAGCCAGCTTTCTTTGTCCGGCTGAGGAAGACTACCGCTGCTGAAAGCAGCACAGCAAGGACACCCATTATATATGGCGTGACTTTTACTGTCTGAAAAGCTTGGGGAGCATTTTTTATACCGCTCTGCTCAAAAACAGACTGACTATTGCCTTCTGACTTGATACTAGCAGCTGTGATAATGGGATGGTCTAAAAAGCCTTCACCTGCATTTATGCTTTGTTCCACTCTTGCGCCTTCGGTGGCAGGGTCTACCCCGTTTGGCAAACAAGTCGCTGTTTCTGCGTTAAAACTCTGTATAGTGGATCCTGCCGGACATGGTGGCAGGTTACTGAGTTTCTTGGTAGTTGCGACACCAGCATTCTTGGCAAAATCAGCACGAGCAGCGGTGAGGTCTATATGAAAATCTGGGATTTGCGTGGCGCCATCTAACCATTTGTACAAACTGTCAATCACGGACTCGGTGTTGGTTTGTATAAACTGTGGGTTGAAAGTTTGAGCTGCTGCCTCAGTGATAGCACTGCTTCTCAGCGAAACTGTTTGCGAGCCATTTGAAACAGCCTGCGACTCGGTGAGTAGCCCGCCCAAAACGCTATCATAAATACCACTACTGGCAAGTGTGCTTTTTAGTTTTTCCGAGTTACCAACTACTTGAACAAATGCAAAGTTAGTAGCAATGCTATAAAAAAGTATGGTTAAAATCGGAACAATAATAACCAGTAGGCTCTTTCTCAAAAAATCCATGTTTATAGGGTACATGCAAAAGCTTCAAAATGCTAAAGCTAATAGACAATAAAACATCATTTTGTCCAGCGCATTTTATTACTCTAGCTTATAATAATAAGGATGCCCCGAAAAACTAAGAAGCCTGTCTTTTCTAGCTTTTTTTTTGCTAAGTACGAGGTTTTTAGCCAGCAGTTTCTGATTCTGGTGTCTATTATGGTGGTCGGATTGCTTACAATTGGTCAAGTTTTATCGGTTGGTGGGGCTCCCAAACACGATGACTATCGAACAAAAAACTATGCCAAAACAAAAACCCCACTAACTGACAGGCGAGCGCCAGTTTTGCCAATAGGCGTTTGGAGTGGGCCAGCTTCACCCTTAACTATTCCGCCTGGTTTGCCACCAGTTATAAGCCAGGTGCCTACTGATTTGCCAATTGTATTTGTGACAATAGACGATGGTTGGGTCCAAACACCCGAAAATCTTCGTTGGCTCAGCACGCGCCGCTTACCCTTTACTATGTTTCTTTCTAACGAAGGGATAAAAAGAAACTACCAGTACTTTCAGACTCTCCAGTCAGCAGGTTTGAGTATACAAAACCATACCCTTTCACATCACAGTCTAAGAGAAATGACTCTAGATCAGCAAAGGGCAGAAATATGTGGAGCTTCGGATGTTTACCAAAATGTATTTAACCACCGTCCTACACTTTTACGCCCACCTTACGGCGAATATGGCGAAGTTACCCGTCAGGCAGCCGCTGATTGCGGAGTTCGTGCGTTGGTATTGTGGAAAGCAACCATCGAAAAAGGTGCTGTTCAATTCCAACTGCCCAACACCCAGCTACACCCAGGCGATATTATTCTGGCTCACTTCGAACCCGATCTTATTCCCAGCCTCAACGCTCTTTCGCGCCAATTAGCTCAGCAGGGCTTGCAGGTGGCTCAGCTGGAAGCGTGGATAAAATAGTCTAGAATAGGTTTAAAGGAGAGGTCGCATAGTCCGGTCTAGTGCGCCACACTCGAAATGTGGTGAAGTCGCAAGGCTTCCGAGGGTTCAAATCCCTCCCTCTCCGCCAAGCTGGCTAAATTGGTCGAGCTTTTCTTTTGGGCAAATTAATTATTTTTTTGACTGTTGAGATTTTGGACCCACCGACCGATTTAATTTTTAATACTGGTACTTCAGCGCCAAGTATATCGCTAATTTTCTGAACAGAAGTTCTTTCACCCCTTCTTGCGCCAGCAATCGCTTGCTGAACAATCTTTCTGGCAAAGTTGATACCTATTAATCCCTCGATCATAAATCCAGGGCTAGAATTAACCTCTATGACCAATTTGGTGCGACCCGATGGGATCATGTCTACACCGGCTACGCTAAGCCCAGTAGCTTTGGCTGCATTTTTGGCAATTTCAATTTCGGTTTCGCTGGGTTGGTAAACTTCACCTTTGCCGCCTAGTGATATGTTGGAACGGAACTCATCGTTCTTATTGGAAATTCGTTTCATTGCGCCAACCACCTGCCCTCCAACCACTACAAACCGCAGGTCGGAATACTGCTTCTTTTTTTCAGGTTCGATAAACTGTTGGATAAGTACAGGAATATTGTTGGCAAGCAGGCCTTCCACTATAGCTCGGGCTTCGCCGCGAGAGTTAGCCAGCATAACCCCCCGACCGTGTGTACCAGTGTTAGTTTTGATAATTAGTTTTGTTTTTATGTTGGGCTCAACAGTTCTGAGCACTCTATCGATGTCTACATTGTAAAGCTCAGCCCCCGTTAATCCAGCGCTTTTAGGAACTGGTACTCCGGCTTTTGCCAATTCGGTGAGACTACGAATTTTGTTCTTAGAAAGTCGTATTGCCAAAGGGGTTGAGGTAGAATAAGCACCGTTTGAAATTAGTGTCTCAAGTGCCAGGGCGGCAAGGTTTATAGACTTTTCGCTAGCTTCGTTTATTCTGGGAATTACTGCTTCGACCTGTACTTGGTGGAGCGCGCCCTGTTTGTCTGACTGGTATAACGCTCTTCGGCTGTTGGAAATGGCTATTACTGTCCGCCGGTAATTTATAATTTTTGGCCTGTGCCCTTTTAGCCTGATCTCCCTCACCAAGCGCTTATTTTCATGCACATCCTCCTGACCGAGTTCTGCCGACAGTATGCCGATACGCATCCCTAGAAATTATATTACTTTTCGTGCCAAAATAATT
>CAYUXQ010000015.1:0-16273 GCA_964448925.1 uncultured Candidatus Saccharibacteria bacterium
GAGCGCTTCCTTGCCAAGGAAGAGGCCGTGAGTTAGAGTCTCATCACCCGCACCACGACCCGGAAATCTCTTTTTGAGGTTTGCGGGTCGTGGTATTTGGTAGGTCTCTAACTCGCGGCCTCTTCAAAATCAAACTATCTGGCCGTGTAATCCACGCCCGCCAGGGTCATGGGTTTTAGAGTCTCATCACCCTACAGAAACGGCGTGGCGATCGGTGGTGTCTTGGTTCTTTCTTTTGTATAATATAATTGTTCTGACGATTTCATATAAATAGAAAAGAAAATATAACCATGGAAGATGCGCGAATTACACCACCAAAAGAGACTTTACGCACAGACTCTTTTCCTGACGACATAGCGCAATCGGCCAAAGCAGATGTACATCAATCTCCTGGATTGCTGCAATATACTGTTGAGACGACGAACGGTTCAGCGCAGGTTACCGTAAGCCAGGAATCAACTAGGGGTGACGGAACGGTGGAATTAACTGGCGAACCGTTCACTCATGAGAATGTAGATTTTGGTGATATTGTAGACCACCTTGCTATTCATCAAGATGGCTCGGTGGCAGGCAGTCAGTTTAATGGGGAATTATTTCCCGATGCACATTCAGTTGTATCGTTTTTGATGGAAGTCATGCCAGCCAGAATGCAATTTGACCAGCACGGTATGATTGAGATAACCCTAGATGTACACTTGCCTAACAACGAAGCGCTCGGTTTTTCAGGCGTAAAGTCTTTATCAGAATTAGAGTCCGGTGGTGTAGTTGTGCAGTCTGGGGTACGAACACCTGGTGGCGAGGCAGCAGTTGTGGACGGTTTAGCAGGTGCTTGGTATCCTGAAATGGTTCGTGACCCAGAAAGTGGCAGGTTCGTTGTTAAAACAAATGAAAATGGCGAAGTTGCAAACCCCCACGGTAAATTTGAGCCAGAAGCAAACATTGCTACAGTCACAGACCCAGAAGCAGCTATCACAACTAAAGTCAGTGTTGTATTACGGAGAGATCAGGAGACTGGTCGTGCCGTTGTATTAACCGCTTATCCTGGAGAAATTGCTCCACCTTTTCCAGCAAAAATTACTACTGAAGCATTTTCTGCAGATTCTTTGAAGGGTTCGGCGGCAGATTACTGGGAGCAGCACGCTTTTATTAAATTTGCACAATAAGCACCGATCTCCGCGTTGTTTCCGCGCCTTGTTTAAGAGGGTAGCCCTCATTTCACACATCCTCTTATCCCTCGTATCTCAGTCCTGGTTTGGTCGAATTTGTTGCACTACTAGTTTCACATCACACGCTTCGGTGCCCTTTTTTATTATGGTAGGTTATGCTAGTTAAGCGCTATAATGAAACATGGTTGTAAAAATATATAATTCAAGAGGAGATGAGCATGACTACAGGATACTGCGTTAAATGTAAGGAAAAGGGTGTTGAATTGTCAGCACCGGAAATTCATCAAACTAAAAAGGGTGGATTTATGGCCAAGGGCAAGCACGAAAAGTGCGGAACAACCGTTTGCGCCATGATGTCAAAAGAAGTTGCTGAAAAAGCAATAGCAGACGGAGCGAAAAAGGCTTACTGAGCCTTTAGCAATTAAGGTGTAAAGGACGCTTGTTAGCGTCCTTTTTGCTTTACCTCAAGTGCTAAATAATAATGTGCACAAGAAGGAGAATGCAAAATGGTTTACGGAGGCTTTGAAGTAGCAGTTGAAGGATAAGAAACAGAGAACCTCAAGCTGTAATAGTGAAACGCCCGCCGTCACTAGACGGCGGGCGTTTGTTGGTTATCGGTAGATGTAGACTGGTGTGCCGACTGGCACTCTGGCATACAGCCAGGAGAGCCGCCTCATATCACGGATGTTCACACACCCATGACTGGCCCCGGCGTAACCCTCGGCGGCAAAGCTGTAGCTGTAGTGCACCGCATGCCCGCCAAAGAAGTACATGGAGTACGGCATCGAGGCGTTGTTGTACTGTGCCGACACATCGTGCTCCACCATTCGAAAAATCGTGAAACTGCCTTCTCGAGTTTGGAATCCTGTGCCTCGGGCGTCGCCGAAGCGAGCATCCAATACCAATCGTATGCGGCCGTTTTGCACAAACCGCAGCTTGCGGTCTGCCTTAGAAATGCAGAGCACCTTGCCGGTGACTCTGCACTTAGCCGGCAGATTGGTCCGAGTGGCGTTCGCCTGACAGGCGAACGCTGTGCACGCTGTCATCATCACTGCAATGATCGCTGTAAACTTCATTTTAACCACCTTTGCTAGGGGGTAGAATGCAGAAGTTAGTATTATAACATAAAACTAGAGTATAGTAAATTAATTCAAAAACTGTCCTGATCTGTTAGGCACGATGAAGCCAAGTAATTGATGACAAAATAATTGCCAATCCGTTCACAAACCAATGAACAGTTATAGGCGCTACCAAACTGCCACTACGATACCGGAGATAATAAAGTACCGCTCCGGCGGTAGTAGTGGCTAAAAATACCACAGCGACAATCAACAGATTGGATGTCGAGTTTATGCCTATCAAACTTCCCCTTGGTGCTGAAGCAATGTGCCATAGCCCAAACAGTACCGCCGAAGCGATAAGTGCAAACCAAAAGCTGGCGTTAAAATTTTTTAGTAGTGCCGGCATCAACCCTCTAAAAGCCAGTTCCTCGAACAACACCGTCTGGAGTGGCAAAAAAATCAAAGCACTAATTAGCGCTTTGTGCAAGCTTTGGTCGTATCTTTTATCTGAAAATATATTTTGATTTAAAAAATATAGGACCACAAAAACAATTAGCACTACGGCAATTACAGCAAGGCCGTACTTCAGTCCCGGACCTAACCGATCACGACTCAGCCCAATGTCTGACAAGTTTAACCCTGCAAGCTTATAAATAACAAATAGACCGCCAAAACTAAAAAGCTGACAAGTCCATCGCAACCAGCCTTTTGAATAAACAAAGGTCAAGTTGCAGATTATGAGTAGCAAGATAAGCGCTGCTAAGTAAAGGGCAGGATGTTCTTTCACGGCAAAAAACTCTATTCGCCGAGCACTGCTTTTAATGCCTCTGTTTTTTGAGGTGTCCAGTCGGCCGGTGGCGCTACAAAGCTCCACGCGTCTGTGGGTAATTTGCCGTATTTATGGCCATGGCCGTCCGGCACACCGGTAGAAAACACCATATCACCGGAAACTTGCCAAAAAGTAATTATCGGTAACCAAGTAGTTCTACTGCTTACATCGTGGCCTCTTGGTTCGCTTAGCCAGCCCGGCTTATGAAATAGCAGGTTTGGCGACCACCAGACAATTGGGTCTGACGGGTTTTGCAAATACACGGCCCTAGGGCTACCCCAAGGTTTTTTTGGATTATTAAAGTCTGCCGGTCTGGCTGCGAATCTAACAGTTGCACCTTGTTGATAAACTGGTAATATCTCTGGAGATCCAATGTCACGGTCAGCTGTAGCGGTTCTGTGTAGTATGTTGAAATTAGGTGGTCCCACCCAAACTGCACCGTCCGAAGTAGCTTTAAATGATGCTAAGCCGGAAAAGGCAGCCTCACCGCCGTAACTGCCCAAACTTTCGCCAAATACTACAATTTTTGGTCGTTGATTGGCCGGCAGTTTTAAAACTTCGTTATAAACCGCGTTATATAGCTGACTGCCGGCTTCTTTGGCTTTTTGCTGGTCTACCAAAAACGAAAGCGAGCTAGGTAGGTAAGAATACTGCATAGACACGATTGCCGAATTGCCGTTATACATATATTCTATTGGTTTTGCGCCCTCTTCATTAACCCAACCGGTTCCGGTAGTGGTTGCTACTACAATTATTTGACGCTCGAACCCGCCGGCACGTTTTAAGTCCTCTACCGCTAAATTGGCTCTGTCCGCCGCATTGTCTGCCGATTTTAGTCCGGAATATATTCTAATGGGTTGAGTGGCCGTACCGTGATTAAATTCGCTTAATTGTGCTACCGTAGTGGCCCGACCAATAAAATTACGGCCCTGCCGGCCTAAGGTATCCCACTTAATTAAAGATTGGCTACTGCCGCTTAGTTGCGGGTCGGTTGGCTGTACAATTCCTTCGTCGGTAGTACCATTTTTAACACTGTAGGCTTCGTTTAGCACACCCATAACACCGTTAATTATTACACCATTGACAAGTCCAGCGACAATTAACAGTGTTAATATCCAGGCGCTAGCAAATGCTATTGGTTTGGGGATATACTTATTGACCAGTTTTTTTAACCAGTTAAATAGGCTGCGAATGCTGCGTGAAACTAGCATTATAAAAGCTATCAGCAGAAAAGTTAGTAAAATTGTCCCAATCACAGAAAAGGAATATTCCGGAGGCTGGCTAACCAGTTTTCTTACTTCTTGCTGCCACTGGAAACCAACAAACATCGCTATTAGATATAAGACAGCCAATCCGATATAGCTGTAGCGTTTTATGTTAATTTTTTTCGCAAGAGCCGGTTCTTTGACCTTAAAACTGCGGAGGATATGGCTTACCGTTAGACCTATTCCGTAACCGATGCTAAAGAGAACGGCGCTTAAGACCGCTTGCAATACCCAACCGCGGGGCAGTAGCGAGGGCAAAAACCCCAGGTAAACAAAAAAGGCGCCAACGATGGTGCCCAAAAAATTATAAGAGCCTAAATAGCTCTTAACGCGAGATGCCTTGGTCTTGACTCGGTTTTTTACCATAACAGTACTCCTGTTTGATTGACCTTATAATACAACCAGAAGACCATTTTTAGGTAGCGTATCTTTTTTTGAAACTGAACTGCGAAAGTAAGTTTTTGCGCAGGCCCCAAAAAAAGTAATAGCCTGGAAGGATTGGCAACCAGTAGGTTATGAGCCTATAGAGCAAAGTTACTGTTATAGCGTCTGGACCATCAACTCCGGCAAAAACCAGCCCAGCATAAATCCCGGCTTCGGCAGCACCTAATCCTCCTGGTGTTGGCACCAAAGTAACCGCAATGTTGCAAAAAGTATAAGCGACCAGGGCAGTTGCAAAAGAAATATCAATGCCAATAGCCTGAGCAGAAGCATACATGGCAAAAATATTGGCGGCCGAACCAAGGCCATTACACACAACTGCAATTAGCAATGCAAGCGGTTTGTTGCGGTATGCATGAAGGTTGGACTTGACTTCCGCCCATTGTTGCTTAATTTTAGTGCGTAAATTAACCGACCGTTTGGCAAAGTACCCGGCGCCAGCAAAAAGAATAATAAGAAGCAAAAATAAATTGGTTGGGAAAGAAATCTGGCCCTGTAGGTTGTGAGTTGGAACAGAACTAAAAATAAGCGCTAAGGCAATTAAACAGCTGTAGGCTACTCCGCTGGCTAGCGCGTTAGCGGTCATAACAGTTGTAGCTTGGTTAACAGAATGACCCTTTTTGATCAGGTAGTACATGTTTATTGTTAACACCCCTACAAAACTGGGTAGAAGTTTGTTTACAAACTGACCAGCCATTTCTACCCGAGTGGTCATCCAGAAACCTAGTGGTTTGAACGCTAGTTGCATGATTTGGTAAGCCAAGATTGGAATACCGCTGAAGTATATAATTATTCCGGCCAATATCCATGATAAATCGGCATCTTTAAGGGCTTTCAAGCTGTCTTTAAGGTCGCCTAGCTGAGGCACAATGACCTTTATAGACAATACGATCAGCAGGGCAAGGAAAATGTAGTTTTTATACTTTTTTAAAAACTCAAACAACTTTTGTAACATGATACAAACTATAGACCAAATAAGACGGTTTTACAGCTGTTTTTTGGAGTTTTACTCTGTTAAAATAGCCTCAGGGCCAAACCGGCCTTATCAATTTTGCAAAATGCTATTGATTTTGCAAAATTGGGAGGAGAAACATAGCGTAAAGCCGAAGCTTTTTGCCTAAAGGGACAAAACAAGGCAGACGCGTTAGTTTTGACGAGGCGCGTTGGCGGAGAAGTTACGCAGAGGTCTGCAAAACCTTTTAGACGGGTGCGAGTCCCGTACGCGCCTCCAGGTACTTTGACAAATAATCTCGTTTACCTTATCGTTCTCGTATGCCAAAAGCAAAAGGATGGACAGACATAGAATTGTCAGAAGCCGTGAAGAAATGTTACAGCTACCGTGCTGTAATTAGATCGCTTCAGCTTGTGCCGGCCGGCGGTAATTATGTCCAAGTGCAACATGCAATAAAGCGCCTTGGGCTTGACACCAGTCATTTTACTGGCAAGAGCTGGAATAAAGGGAAGAAATACTCTATTAGCACTACAATTCCCGTTGAAGAACATCTAGTTAGGAATAGTAGAATACAAAGCTATAAACTTAAGCAAAAATTATTTGCCAAACGGATAAAACTGCCAAAATGTGAACTTTGTGGATGGGACAAGAGAAGCCTAGATGGTCGTGTGCCTGTAGAACTTGACCATATAAATGGAGATAGGTACGACAACCGAATTGAAAATCTAAGGGTACTTTGTCCAAATTGTCATAGTCTTCAACCAACACATAGGGGGAAGAACAAGAAGTCGGTGTTAGTAAAACGAGTTTAAAATGCGCGGGTGTTGGAACTGGTAGACAAGAGACACTTAAAATGTCTTGCCCAAAAGGCGTGCGGGTTCAAGTCCCGCCCTGCGCACCATAGTTGGTAAAAAAATTAACTGGTCGCCCGAACGGGCGGCTTTTTCTTTGGTTTTGCGGCGCAAAAACCAGCCGAATTTTTTTGGATTTGGAAAAGAATTATTTTCTGGACGGTGCTTATCTTTGGACGCTAATAGTAAACTGTTACAGTAGTGTTATGAGTGAAAGACTACCTATTCAAGATGTAAACATTGCGCTTGGTGACGATGTATCAGAAATGCTTTATGAAGCATCAAAATTAACACACGATAACAGACCGGGGCTAGTGCGCGAAGCGCACCAATCATTCTCTGGTTTTCGGTCAATTTCTCTCGGGCAATTTAATGATATTGCCAATCTTGAGATGAACCTAGGTTTCGACGGTGTTGGCACAAAGGTTGAGATTTCAGAGCGATTAGACGACCACTCGGTTGTTGCGCACGATTTGTTTGCTATGGTTTGCGATGACGCTGTTGTTCGTGGCGCGGAACCTATGGCAATCGGAACAATTCTTGATGTTCGTCAGCTTGATGATACCGAACATACCCGTGAAGCCGTCCGCCAACTTGCCTATGGCTATGTTACAGCGGCAAGTCTTGCAAAAGTAGCAGTTGTTAACGGCGAAGTTGCAGAACTAGGCGACCGCGTTGGTGGCTTTGGGGCATTTAATTACAACTGGGGTGCGGCAATCTTGTGGCTTGCGCATAAAGATAGAGTGCTGACTGGCGAACAAATTCGTCCGGGCGATACACTTGTTGGACTTGCCGAGCATGGTTTTCGCTCAAATGGTATTACTGATGTACGCAAAGCAATGCTCGAACATTACGGCGATGATTGGCACAGCAAAGTTGTACATGAACTAGGCGATGTTTCTCTAGGTCGTCTCGTTCAACATCCGTCAATAATCTACTCTGGTTTTATGTCGGAGCTTACTGGCGGTCATGATATTAGTAAAGAACCTCTAGCAAAAGTAACTGGAGTGGCACATATTACAGGTGGCGGACAACCAAGCAAACTTGGTCGTATGCTTGAGCCAAGCGGTCTAGGTGTTGAAATCGCTGACTCAATTACGCCACCTGAAATAATGCTAAAAATGCAGGAATTATGTGGCTTCGACGATAAAACAGCCTACGGCAAATGGCACATGGGACCAGGTATGGTTATCGCCACGCCTGAACCCGAAAAAGTGCTTGAAGCAGCAGAGGCACGAGGAGTTGTCGCGAAAGAAATAGGGCAAGTTACAGAAAAGTCTGGTATTCGTGTCCGCAACATGGGCGTTAGAAAAGATAGCGCGTGGCTTGATTTCGCTCCGCACAATTCCTAGGCCTTTCTAATGTCGCCTGTGGCGACCGCCCCGACCCGTCGAACTGCTCCGATGGGGTTTAGTCTGATTTATTATATAATTGGATTATGAAAATTGCCGTTGTTGGACACATAGAATGGGGTAGATTTTTTAGGGTAGACGGTATGCCTAGTGTAGGCGAAATTGTCCACGCTAGTGAGTCATGGGAAGAAGTAGCTGGTGGTGGTAGTATAGCGGCCATGCAACTAGCCCAACTCAACGGCAATTGTATATTCTTTACAGCCGTTGGTAATGACGAACTAGGCAAAAAAGCCATGGAACAACTACTGGCAAATAATGTAGAGGTTTGTGCACAAGTTATAGATAATCAGCAAACCAAGACCATAGCTGTGCATATAGATAAGAATAACGAGCGCACTATAACAGTTGCAGGTGATTTAAGACCGAGTGGCCAGGATGCGTCTCTGCCATGGGATAAATTAGCCGAAATGGACGCAGTATATTTTGTCAGTGGCGATGTAGAAGCATTAGAATATGCTCGTCATTCCAAAGTCCTAACCTCAACTGCTCGTATAGCGTCATTATTGAATCTGGGCAATATACAGCTAGACGCTCTACTGACTAGCGAGAAAGACACTGGTGAGAAGTACAATTTTGGTGATATAACACCAGAACCGAAATTGGTAATTACAACACAAGGAAAGAACGGTGGTTATCTAAACAACAATACACGCTATATGGCTGAAATAATACCGCAAGAAAACATCATAGACTTTTATGGTTGTGGCGATAGTTTTGCAGCCGGTGTAACATATGGCCTGGCGAGCGACAAGGATATTCACAACGCATTAGTGGTCGGCGCTCATGCTGGTGCTGGTGCCGCCCAGCGTCGTGGTGCTTTTGGAAATTAAACCCCTGCGGAGCAGTTCGGCGGGTCGGGGCGGGGGCGACCCGCCGAAAATCTCATTTCTAGCATTTGGTGCTAAAATGGGTTCTAGCGTGGGCGTAAAAACGCACCAATTTAAGAAAAGGTATTAGTGGAAAAATCACGGCTTGAAGCGTTTTCTGACGGTGTTTTCGCGATTGTTGTAACCTTATTGGTTTTAGACATAAAGTTACCCGAAGGCACTGTTGCCCAAAATCTTGACGAGCATTTAGTTCATGTATTGCCGGCGCTGGGGACTTATGCGCTGAGTTTTACAATTGTTGGCATGTATTGGGTGGCGCACCACATGGCGGCGCGAATGTTTAAAGCGATAGACGCCAGAATACTTTGGCTTAACATTTTGATGCTGCTTTTCGTGGGTTTGATTCCGTTTACCACCGGGTTATTAAGTCGTTACTCTCATGACTCTTGGGCAGTAGCGCTTTATGGAATAAATATTATGCTGATAAATATAGCTGGTTGGTTCATTATTCATTACCTTTACCACCATCAGAATTTAGCTAATTTTAAATTTAGCAAAGAAATTTTTGCCGCGCACCGCCAACAATATTTAAAAATCGGCTTACTTTATGCCGTTGGCATTATATTTAGTTTTATTAATCCGATTGTAAGCATTTATGTATACGGATTGATAACTTTGTATCTGATTGTGGGAATGATATTCCCCCAGCTGTCTTGGCGCCGGCGTTTTACAATTTAATTTCGTAGAAGCTTCCATTTTAGCGATGGCGCTGGAACAGAATTACTCAATATAATTGATGTGCTAAATTGTTTTTTGGCGTTAGTTACCGTTACCGTTCCGACTTTTTTACCCTGTGCATCACCTATCAAAACCGGTTTCATACTTATAGTAAATACACTTGGCTGGCCTTTCCAAATTAGCCCGAAAAGATCAGAACTGGCCACGGCATTGACATTTTCACCCCAAGGCAGAGCGTAACTACCCAATACTTGATCTTTTTTAATCAAACTGACTTTTTCAAATCCTTTGTCTATCGACTGGATCAATGCCCTAGAGTCGTTAATGGCAGTATTTCGAAGAGGTGCACCCAAAATCACGCCCAGTACTTCAATTTTTTGATCGTCGACCACTTTGTTTGCAGCAAAAAGGAAGTTTCCTCCAGCTTGATCGGTATTTCCGGTTTTTATTCCAACAACCCCGTCTACACCAAGTAGCCAGTTAACATTCCGGACAGTTCCGGCGACCGGAATAGTAGCCGACTGTTGGCTAACAATTTCAGCCAAAACGGGAGTTTTAATAGCTTTTTGGCCGATAATCATCAGGTCTTCTGCAGTGCTGACAGTAGACGGCGAGAGGCCGCTAGCGTCTGCTACCGCAGTGTTTGTGAGGCCAAGTTTTTTGAGCATAGAGTTTGCATAATCCAAATATGCTTTCTGACTTCCAAAAGCCCAGCGGGCTAATGAATCAGCCATGTTATTTCCAGAAGGCAATAACATGGCTTGCAATGCTTGGTATTCAGTAATTTTTTCGCCAGCTTTGACAGCGACCACCGAGCCGCCTACAACATAGTGACTTTCGAAATATTGAACATCTTGGGCGTCAAGAGTAAGAGTTGGGCCTTGTTGGCCAGTTTCAAGGGGCTGTTTTTCCAATACCGCCAATGCTGTAATTACCTTAGCAACACTGGCTGTAGGAAAGGATGTTTGTTTTCCGTATGTGCCCAAGGTGCCGTAGCCGGCCGCACCAACGGCTGACTGTCCGTATGGTGGCCAGGCAGGAGCAAAAGCTTTTGCGGGTATTGTTTGGAGAACGGACTTGGTGGCAGTAATGTTCGGAATTGGACGAAGGTACTGCCATGTAATAGCGGCGCACAGAACCCCAAAACATATAGCAATGCTCAACCTTAGTTTATTTGACTTCATATGCTTATTTAATGATACCAACTGCCAGGGGTGCCATGCTATAATACTAAGCACCAGACACTAAGAGGTAAAGGAGACAGAGAAATAGCATGACCTGGGTCATTATTGGAGTAATAGCTTTTGTTTTACTTGCGCTCATATACATATATAACAGCCTAGTTCGAGCCAAAGTTCGTACCGACGAAGCTTGGAGCGACATTACCGTTCAGCTAAAACGGCGTCTTGACCTCATTCCTAATTTAGTAGAGTCAGTAAAAGGCTACGCAAAGCACGAAAAGAAAGTTTTTGAAGATGTTACAAAGGCTAGAGCCAACACACTCAATGCCGAAGGTCCGGTCGAAACCGCCAAAGCCGAAAACATGTTTGAAAAAACGCTAAAGAGTCTTTTCGCAGTTGCCGAAGCCTACCCGCAGCTGCGAGCTACCGAAAACTTCCAGCAGTTGCAAGCCGAACTAGTCGACACTGAAGACAAAATCCAAGCCGCCCGCCGTTACTACAACGGCGCTGCTCGCGACTTGAACATTAAAATTCAAACCTTTCCGACCAACCTAGTGGCTGGCATGCTTGGTTTTAAAGTACGGGAATTTTACGATGTTGACGCTGAAGAAGCCGAGACAGTCAAAGACCCTGTCAAAGTTGACTTTAAAGACGAAAAGTAATCTTTCTTAGCGAACCTTGACATTTTTGGAGACAAAGTAAGTGTACGAACAAATAGCCGCCAACAAACGCCGTACGGTTTTTTTGCTAGCTACCTTTATTCTTCTACTTTGGGCGCTTGCCTACGTGCTATCCAAAGCAGTCGCCAACCCGGGGTTACTTTTTTTGGTAGGTCTTGGTTCGGTCGTTTATTCTATTTTTAGCTATTTTAGCGGAGCAAAAATGGCTTTGGCTGTAAATCGGGCCAAAGAAATCCAAAAAAAAGACAACCCAAGGCTGTGGCGTACGGTCGAAAACCTGGCAATCACTGACGGTCTGCCAATGCCCAAGATCTATATTATGGATGACTCGGCACCAAATGCCTTTGCTACTGGCCGAAATCCCAACAACGGGGTAGTTTGTGCCACAACGGGGCTGCTAGAAATCATGAACGACACAGAACTGGAAGGTGTAATTGCCCACGAACTAGGTCATATAAAAAATTATGACATCAGGGTAAACACCCTCGCTTTTGCGTTGGTTGGAATTATTTCGATGATTGCGGATTTTTTTATACATATTTCGTTTTGGGGAGGCCGCGATAACAACAGCAATAATTTGTTTGCTGTTTTAGCCATTTTCGCTGCCATTTTAGCACCGATTGCTGCCAGCCTGTTGCAGCTGTCGCTTAGCAGGCGCCGAGAGTACCTAGCAGATGCTACTGGCGCGTTGACGACAAGATACCCTGAAGGCCTAGCCAATGCCTTAGAAAAAATTGCCGCCCACGGTAGTGCTACGGCCGTTCAAAACACCTCTACCGCTCATATGTTTTTTGCCAACCCGTTGAAGGGTAAGAGGTTGATGGGGCTTTTTAGCACCCACCCACCGATTGAAGCGCGCATCAAAATCCTGCGCGAAATGAAACTCTAGCTTTTTCTAGTCCTACGGTCGAATAAGATTATTTTTCGGATATACTATAAGTAATGGCAAAGGGAAGTAAGCTACCTACAAAGACCGAAAGTTCTACTCGGCAAAGAAAACTAACCAAAGCCCAAAAACGCCACAAGGCTAAGTCAGGCAGAAAGCCACTACCTGGTAGTTTCAAGCTAACTAAAAATGCCGTAGTTATGATAAAAAACCACTGGAAAATATTGGGCGGAATCGTTCTGGTCTATCTTATTTTAAACATTTTTTTTGCCAATGGTATTAGCAGTCTTACTAACACGGTGGACAGTATTAAGTACAACCTTGAACAGGCAAGTAGTGACAAAATCAGTCCTCTCGGTACTGCTCTAGATGGTTTTGGCAGCTTGGTTGCTTCTTCGGGCACCGGTTCGACTAGCACTGGTTCGGTTTTGCAAACAGTGCTAATTGTGTTGGAAAGCCTAGTAATTATTTGGACATTGCGTCAGCTTAGTGGAGGCCGGAAGATTCGAGTCAAGCAAGCCTATTATGGTTCGATGTATCCGTTGATTCCATTTCTACTGGTATTGCTGCTTATTTTTATACAATTCACCCCGCTTCTTCTGGGTGCCCCGGTTGTTTCAACATTGCTGTCTAGTGTTTTTGTAGCTGGCGGTGCTTGGCCAACAATTATCTTTGTATTTTTCTTTACTCTTCTGGCAGGCTGGTCATTTTACATGGTTAGCAGCTCCACCTTTGCGCTTTACATTGTAACTTTGCCTGACATGGAACCTCGACGGGCTCTTAGATCCGCCAATAACTTAGTTAAATACCGCCGCTGGCAACTAATGAGAAAGCTACTGTTTTTACCAGTCTTTATTTTTGTTATTATGGCGCTGCTAGTAATACCCGCAATCATGTTTGCCACATTTTTAGTAGCTCCGGTATTTTTTGTTCTCAGCATGCTAGCACTTCTATTTGCGCACACCTACTTGTATGGACTTTATAGGAATCTTCTGGAATGAAGGTAGCTGCCAAGCGGGCCGAAAAACTTCGCAAGCTTATAAGCGACTACCGCTACAACTACCATGTTTTGGACTGTTCTATTATGTCCGAAGCAGCAGCCGACAGTCTAAAGCATGAGCTAGCACAAATTGAAGCCGAGCACCCAGAACTAGTAACCCCTGACTCGCCCACTCAACGCGTTGCCGGTGAACCATTGCCGGGTTTTTCGCAAGCGACACACAGTAGTCGCATGTTAAGCCTTAACGATGTCTTTAACGAACAAGAACTTTTGGCCTGGCAGACCAGAATATCCAAACTATTGCCTGGTGGTGCCAAGCCGGAATATTTTGTAGACATAAAAATGGACGGACTGGCCTGTGCGCTAATCTACCAAGACGGAATGCTTGTCCAAGCAATCACCAGAGGAGATGGGTTTGTTGGCGAAGATGTAACTGCTAATGTGCGAACTATAGAATCGGTCCCCTTGCGGCTGAGAAATGAGCCCAAGAGCAGAGTTTTTCTAAAAGGAAGAACAGAAGTGCGCGGCGAAATCGTAATGTACAAAAAGGACTTTGAAAGGCTAAACAAAGCTCAAACCAAGGCTGGCAAGCCGCTTTTTGCAAATCCTCGCAATACCGCCGCCGGAACCATCCGACAGCTAGACCCAAAACTAGTCGCAACCAGGCCTTTGCATTTTCATGCCTATGATTTAATTCGAGATGATGCCAACGAAGTTCCGTCAAATAAATATGCCTACGAAGTTCTGCGCCGGCTTGGGCTGCTGGCGAACTCAATTGCCAGGGAGGTGAATACAGTAAAAGAAATACTAAGTTTTGCTAGTGTTTGGGAAGAAAAAAGACAAACTCTGCCATTTAACACTGACGGACTGGTGATTAAACTAAACAACAGACCGCTTTTTAACCAGCTTGGAGTTGTTGGCAAAGCGCCGCGGGCGGCAGTGGCTTATAAATTTGCTGCCGAACAGTCTACCACCAAAGTCAAAGATATATTTATAAGCATCGGTCGAACCGGCTCGGCAACACCAGTTGCCGTCCTTGAACCAGTGGTGGTAGCCGGCAGTACAGTCCAAATGGCTACCTTGCACAACGAAGGCGAAGTTTTGCGTAAAGACATCAGAATCGGGGATACGGTGATTTTGCAAAAAGCCGGCGACATTATTCCGGAAGTTATCGAGCCGTTGGTAAAGCTTCGAGACGGCAGTGAAAAAAAATTCGTAATGCCCAAAAAATGTCCTGACTGTAAAACAACACTGGTAAAAGCCAAAAAAGATGAAGCTGTTTGGCGCTGTCCGAACAATTCCTGCCCCAGCCGGGTTTGGAAACATATTCAACACTACGCCAGCAAAGGCGCGCTGGATATAGAAGGCTTGGGTGAAAAAAATGTTATTGCTTTGGTCGAAGCCGGGCTAATAAAGGATTCAGCTGACATATACACGGTTAAAAAAGAAGATGTTTTAGAAATGGAGCGGTTTGCCGATGTTAGCGCCGGCAAACTGGTTAGAGCTATTTCTGAAAAGAAAAACCCGCCGCTTGCCAAATTCATTTATGGCTTGGGCATAAGGCATGTGGGTGAACAAACGGCCATTGATTTAGCCGCACACTTTAAAACGCTTCACAAACTAAGTTCCTCTACCTTAGACCAACTCCTAGAAATTGAAAATATTGGAGAAACAGTCGCTGAAAGTATCGTGGCTTGGTTTGCCGACCCAGTCAACCAAAACCTGCTTAGAAAATTTTTAAAAAACGGAGTTAAGGCACAAACTGTCAAAACTACTGTTGGTAAACTTAGTGGCAAAAGTTTTGTAATAACCGGTAGCCTAGAAGTCATGGGTCGAGATGAAGCAGCCAGCACAATCCGGGCTTTGGGCGGTACTTTCCAAAGCTCTGTGGGCAAAGACACAGACTACTTGGTGGTTGGCGGCAATGTAGGCGCGTCAAAGTTAGCCAAAGCCGAAAAACTAGGAACCAAACAAATCACCGAAAATGAATTGCTTGGTATGATTGGGCTACATAAGAAATGAATGTTGTTTTTGTAACCGGAAATCCTGGCAAAGCCAGATACTTTTCAGAATTAATTGGGCTAGAAATTGAGCATCGCAGCGCCAACGCGGCCGAAATACAGGACATGGACATACGAACCGTTGCAGAGTTTAAGGCGAAGCAAACATACAGCCAACTTCAAAAACCGGTAATTGTTGAGGACACCAGCCTGAAACTGGGGTACCTTAAAGGACTTCCGGGCCCGTTTATTAAATGGTTTGAACTATCTGTTGGCCTGGAAGGTGTCTGTCGTTTGGCAGACGCTGATCCTAAAAGACAGGCCCGAGCCGAAAACGCAATAGTATATTTTGACGGGGTTAAGACAAAAATTTTCAACTCAGGCCTTGATGGAACCATTTCAAACAAGCCCAAAGGCTCAACCGGGTTTGGATTCAATTCCGTTTTTATACCAGAAGGTCAGCATCAAACTATGGCAGAAATGACCGAAGCTGATTTTAAACAGGTGTATTTGAAAATTAAACCAATTATGGAACTGCGGAAGTTTCTTCTTGAGATTGACAAAAAATAGCCATAAGCGTGTAATGTAGGCAGCTTCGCGCACCGGGCCTTTCCAGTTAATGTTCGCAAGAGCTGGAAGCGAAGACAAATACAAAGATTATAAAATAAACTCGCCCGGGCCCTCGGGTGGGCTGCGCGAAGTAGTAAAAACCCGCTTAAACACCCTAAGCGGGTTTTTTCGTAAAGTCGTAAAGAAAGTATAATTAATCTATGTCGAACCCCGATTTAACCAGAAAAGCAAAAGACAACTTACTGCATATTATTAGTGCTTCCATCGGCAGTAAAATGTTCCAGCATATTTATGTGGTAGATAAGGACGGAAAAGAGTTTGACGCTACAGACGGCGGCGACAAGTCCTGCGCATATCACACCTCTGGCGTTCTGGCGATGGTGGGACTGATTGATCGACCCCACGCTACTGTGG
>CAYUXQ010000016.1:0-1715 GCA_964448925.1 uncultured Candidatus Saccharibacteria bacterium
TTTGAGATCGCTACTGAGGAGAGGGCAGACAAATTGGGCAAAAAGCAAAAAATACTAATCCTGGCTTGTGTCTGTGCTTTTATGATTGGTTTAACAGTTGCGTTTATGCAACGGGCCAACCTTGTTGTACTGCAACCTAAAGGTATAATCGGGAAAGAGCAAAAACAGCTAATCCTGCAGTCTGTGTTGCTAATGGCACTGGTTATTATACCGGTTTACTTTCTAAGCTTTTTTATCGCCTGGAAATACCGAGCTAGTAACAAAAAAGTCAAATTTCAACCAGACTGGGATAGCCATAGGGGTCTAGAGGCAGTTTGGTGGGGTATACCTATTATTCTCATAACAATTCTTTCTGTGATGGCCTGGAACAGTTCACATCAACTAGACCCTTTCAGGCCCATTGACTCCCCTAAAAAAGCATTGAGTATCCAGGTTATAGCTCTGCAATGGCGATGGTTGTTTATCTATCCCGAACAGAATATTGCTAGCCTAAGCTATGCTTATATTCCAACCGATCAACCGATAGACTTTAATATTACTTCAGACGCTCCAATGAATTCATTTTGGGTTCCGCAACTGGGGGGACAAATATATGCAATGAGTGGCATGACAACCCACCTCAACTTGCAAGCGGACGAACCCGGAATCTATCAAGGATCATCGGCTAATATTAGTGGCCGTGGGTTTGCCGGCATGACATTTCAAGTGCAAGCAGGCTCTGACATTGCTTTTCAGCAATGGGTTGGCCAGGTTCGAGCAGCCTCCAATAACTTATCGTTCGAAAGTTATAAGCAACTAGCAGAACCGTCCGAAGATCGAAGCGTGGTCTATTTTTCTTCGGTTCAGAAAGGGTTGTATGATAGTATCGTGTTCAAATACTTGGCACCTAAGGATAGGCAAGTTACGCCCGAGAATTCCACGCACATGTCAGGCATGGAGGATGAGCTATGAGGCTCCTCGGTAATCTAAGTCTAGAAGCATTACCCCACAACCTGGTCACGATAGGTGGTGCTCTTACGATGGTTTTTGGCGTACTCGCGGTTGTAGGTGCGCTATTTTATTTCAAAAAATGGCGTTGGCTATACAAAGAATGGCTAACGACGACTGACCCCAAGCGAATCGGTGTAATGTATGTGGCTTTCTCGTTAATTATGCTTCTGCGGGGCTTATCTGATGCTGGCATGATGAGGGCTCAACAAGCACTTTCTAGTGGTAATTCGCATGGTTTTTTGAGCTCGGATCATTTTCAACAGATTTTCACTGCTCACGGTACTATTATGATTTTTTTCGTAGCTATGGGATTGATGTTTGGTCTAATCAATCTTATTGTCCCTCTTCAAATAGGAGCTCGTGATGTAGCTTTTCCATTTTTGAACGCCACTAGCTTTTGGTTATTCTTTGCAGGCGCCATGCTGGTCAATACTTCTCTAGTAATTGGTGAGTTTGCGGCCGCTGGGTGGCTAGCCTACCCACCGTTATCTGAGCTTTTGTATAGCCCGGGTGTTGGGGTGGACTATTGGATATGGGCGGTTCAAATTGCAGGCGTCGGTAGCCTCTTATCCGGAATCAATTTTTTAGTGACGATTTTACGCTGTCGAGCTCCGGGAATGAGCCTGATGAAAATGCCACTTTTTACCTGGAGCGCAGTTGGTGCCATGGGTCTTGTTATCTTTACTTTTCCAATACTTACTGCCACACTCGCACTTTTGTCATTG
>CAYUXQ010000016.1:1725-2176 GCA_964448925.1 uncultured Candidatus Saccharibacteria bacterium
ATCGTTTGCTAGGTATGCACTTCTTCACTTCGGGGTTCGGCGGTAACCCAATGATGTACATAAATCTCATCTGGGCCTGGGGCCACCCTGAGGTGTATATCCTAGTCCTACCGGCTTTTGGGATTTTTTCTGAAGTTGTAGCAACTTTTTCTCAAAAGAGACTTTTTGGCTATCGATCGATGGTGTGGGCAATATTGGCCATTGCTGTTTTATCTTATCTGGTCTGGCTACATCATTTCTTCACTATGGGTGCAGGTGCTAATGTAAACGCATTTTTTGGGATTATGACTATGATTATCGCTGTGCCAACTGGGGTAAAAGTTTTCAATTGGTTGTTTACGATGTATCGAGGCCGGATCCACTTTGCTACCCCAATGCTTTGGTTCATGGGCTTTGTGACCACTTTTACAGTCGGGGGAGCTACAGGCGTGCTGCTAGCTGTCCCGCCAGC
>CAYUXQ010000016.1:2186-9988 GCA_964448925.1 uncultured Candidatus Saccharibacteria bacterium
TCCAGCTGCACAACAGTCTTTTTTTGGTAGCACACTTCCATAACATGATTATCGGTGGAGTTGTATTTGGATATTTCGCTGGATTGACTTATTGGTTTCCTAAAATTTTCGGTTTTCGACTTAACGAAAAATGGGGTGTCTATGCTTTTTGGTGCTGGCTAATCGGATTTTTACTGGCCTTTATGCCTCTATATATTTTAGGGTTGATGGGAGCCACTAGGCGCCTAGACCACTATGAGGCTTCAACGGGTTGGCAGGGGTTGTTTGTAGTATCGGCAATAGGCTTATGCATAATTCTGCTTGGCGTCGGTTTCCAGATACTGCAGTTAGGCATGAGTTTAAAGGATAGGGCAAAAAATCGTGATAAGACCGGAGACCCTTGGAAGGGCAGAACGCTAGAATGGGCAACTGCTTCTCCACCAGTGGGGTATAACTTCGCCACACTACCGATTATAACGGGGCGCGATGCTTTTTGGGAGCTCAAGAAGTCCAAAGCTCCAGATAAAATCAAATATTCACCGATTAGTGTATCGAAAAACACTCCGCTTGCACTTTTCATAGCAATCTCAGCCTTTTTGGCCAGTTTTGGACTAGTTTGGCACATATTTTGGCTAGCTTTACTTAGCCTACTGGCTATTTTGGCATGCTTAGTAATTCGTTCCACCAATGAACATACAGAAAAAGTACTCAGTGTTAAAGACATCGAGATTATCGAAGGTCTAACTCCAGCAAGGCGCAAATACTTATGATTCGCGCAGACATAGTCGTTGATAAGCACAATCTAGAAGCTCAAAAAACTTCATTTGGTTTTTGGATTTATCTTATGACTGACTGTGTCTTATTTGCGTCTTTATTTGCAAGCTTTGTTGTTCTTCGTTCAAATACATTTGGCGGCCAAAGCGGATCAGAAATTTTCAGTATGCCATATGTGCTTGCTGAGACGATCTTACTTCTTGCTAGTAGTTTCAGCTGCGGTTTAGCCCTTTTAGCTGCCCGAACTGGCAATAAGCAAGCCACCTTAGTCTGGTTATCGGTAACATTTGTTCTAGGCGCAGCCTTCCTAGGCCTCGAAATAAGTGAGTTTCAGCGGCTGTATACCGATGGGAATAGTTGGCAACGAAGTGGGTTTTTGTCGGCATATTATACCTTAGTCGGTACTCACGGACTCCATATCAGTGTTGGACTAGTATGGATGGCCATTATGACTGGTTTTATAGTGACCCAAGGGCTAAGCTTTAGGGTGGTCAATCGTTTGGGGCTCCTGAGTCTATTTTGGCATTTCCTTGATATTATTTGGATTTTTATTTTTAGTATTGTGTACTTGGCGGGAAGAGTATGAAAACTAGTTTTCACCAAAATTCCTATATTGCTGGCTTTGTATTTTCGCTACTCCTCACCCTCGTCGCCTATTTGGCGATTGACAGAGCTTGGGTACATGGATGGGCAGCTATATCTGTGATACTTTTCCTTGCTTTACTCCAACTGGTCGTACAGGTTGTATTCTTTCTCCACCTTGGCCGTGAGCCAAAACCAAGGTGGAACCTAAATGTTATGCTTTTTGCCGCTATGGTAGCTGGTATTTTAGTGGGCGGCAGCTTGTGGATAATGTATAACCTTGATTATCACCACGCAGGTCACACTCAGCCATCTAGCACCGACAGTGACATTATTAAAGATGAAAGCTTCGACCGGTAGAGGTGTTTATATTTACCATATGCATAAATTGGTGTAGTCTGGTTGTTAGAGCTTATGTTAGTCATATTTCATATTTTAGTCGCTGTTTTGGGGTTAGTTGCCAGTTGCTGGTCATGGGCAAAACCGTCATCTAGACTACTTAAGGTATCAACAAGCCTTCTCCTTGCAGCGCTCATTAGTGGAATCACTCTAATGATGATTGATGGAGGCGCAATTTTACCAGCCTGTATTGGTGGTTTGATTTACACAAGTATTTGCGCTGCTATGATTATCTCGGGTAAACAAAGGTTAGTGCCCGCTAATCGCGTATAATAGTTAGCAAAAGCGTTTAGTAAAAAATTACTACAGTTTATATTTTCTTTTTCTTAAAGTACTTAGTATAATATTTATATTAACTAGGAGTTAAGATGGAACAACAAATAAAAGGCGCGGCATGGGCGCTCGGTCTATGGGGGGCACTTTCGGTAATCTTCGGTGTGCTAATTTTGGCTTGGCCGGCCATGACATTAAAGGTCTTCTTAGTAGTCCTTGGGATCTACCTTTTGGCCAGTGGAGCTGTCTTGGCTATTGGTTCACTAATCAAACAGGGCAATAACTGGGTAGGCGGAATTTTAATGGGTGTGTTGAGCGTTATTGCGGGGCTATATGTATTCTCGCATCCACAACTTAGCGCTTTAGTCGTCTTGACTTTGATCGCTATCTGGTCGATAGCCATTGGAGCTTTACAGATAGTGGCTGGGCTAGAAGGCAAGAACAACTGGTGGGTAGTAGCTTCTGGGCTAATTTATATGCTATTTGGGTTGTGTATATTTGCCAATCCCAAGGGTGGCGCAATCGCCGTAATCTGGCTGATTGGCCTAACTGTGATTGCTGGTGGAATTGTTTCAGTTGTAAGCGCACTTAAGCTTACCAGCATCGAAAAGAAACTACGAAGCGCGTAGTACCTTAAGATAAACCATAGAATTAACTAATAACCGGCAACAAAATGTTGCCGGTTATTTTTAAGATTAAAGCACAAGCTAAATAACATTCTTTACAATCTGCAACTTTTCGTTTACCATTGAGTTATTAAAGGTGCTGGAGAGTACCTTTTGGGGCTGGTCTTGAGGGTATCAAGAGCAGTTTTTTTAATAGCAATAAATGGGTGGGACGAGGAGAAAAGATTTATGAAAAAAACACTACTAGCAAGTCTTGCCTCTACTGTAGTGATTGGGCTCGCACCAGGAGTCGCGATGGCAGCAGAGATTGGCAATTCTGGCCCTGGCTCTAGCAACGAGATTGACAACAGCAGTAGCGTCGAGTGTGATGTAACCAATAACAACAATGTGGGTGTAGAAGGTGGCAATAATCAAGGGTCCGAGACCGGCGGAGCAGAGAACGATGGTAACACAACAGGCGGCGGTGCGCAGAGCGGTAACGCCAACAATGACAACGAAACCCAAGTAGATGTCGATGTTGATAATGGTGGTTGCGAGAATGAAGGCAACTCAACTTCGAATGAAGGTGGAAAGGGAAGTGAAAACGAAACAACCACAACCACTCCAAAAGTATTGGCAGAATCGACAGAAGAACTGCCAGACACAGGTGCCTCAATGATGGTAGTCGGTGCAGCAACAGCCATTGTGCTCGGGGCAGCGTCAGCCGTAGCCACCAGGAGACTACTGAACAACGAAAACTAAAAAATTCTAAACTTTTACACCATGAGACTCTCGAGATTACATCCGAGAGTCTCTTTTTTGAGATAAAATATAGTAGTAAGTTAAACCATGAAATTTATAAGAATCGAATCCGTAGCTGAGCCAGCTAGCTTTGTCGCGGCTGAAATTAACAAAAAACTGTCTAACGACAAGCAGGTTCTGTGGTTGGTTCCAGGCGGTTCTGCATTAGAGGTTGCAGTACTTGCTTCAAAAATGATTAGAGGCGTAGATAGTAGCTTGCACATTTCGCTAACTGACGAGCGCCCTGGCAAAATCGGGCACGACCAGTCCAATTGGCAGCAATTAAAAAATAGTGGTTTTAATTATCAAAGCCGTCAATACTACGAAGTTCTAAATGGTCGAAGCGAAAAAGAAGAAGTGGTTTCGTTTGATGCCTGGCTCGATAATGCCCTTGGAAGAGTTGATTTCTCACTAGCCCTGCTCGGAATGGGGGCAGATGGGCACATAGCTGGAATTTTGCCAGAGGTTACTCAAACAACCGATAGCCTCACAGCTTGGTATGAGGACAAGGAAAGACAAAGAATTAGTATTACTCCAAAAACACTTCTTATTCTAGACCAAGTTGTTTTGTACGCTGTTGGCCAAGATAAACACCCCATGCTTGAGCTACTAGCAAGTGATCAACCCAGCAACCTTCCACTAACGGATCTGCGAGCCGTTAAAGACCTAATCATATATAATGACTACTTAGAAACATGAAAATTGCTGTACATGGCCTTGGCCGAATGGGTTCTCAGATAGTCCAAAAGCTTGCCGAAAACGGCCACGAGGTTGTGGCGCACAATCGTAGCCGACAACCTATAGACGAAGCAGTTGCCCATGGTGCTAAAGCTGCCTATACCAAACAGGATATACTTGAAGCTTTTAAAGACCAGCGCCTAGTGCTATGGATAATGCTACCAGCAGAAGTTGTTGATGAAGAGCTGGATAGTTGGTTAGCTGCAGCCCCAACAGATAGTCTTTTTGTTGACGGTGGTAATTCTGATTATCGAGTTACCAAAGTCCGTAGCCAAAAAATAGCCCAGTCTAAGCATTCGCTTGTAGATGTTGGAACCAGCGGCGGCGTCTGGGGCTATGAAAATGGCTTTTCTATGATGGTAGGTGGAGCTCGAGCCGACTTTGAGCTATTGGAACCGGCTTTCAAGACTCTCAGCCAACCTAGGGGCGGCTACGGCTACTTTGGCGAGTCAGGAACCGGACATTTTGTAAAAATGGTGCACAACGCCATAGAATACGGCATGATGGAAAGCTTGGCTGAAGGTTACCAGGTGCTCAAGGCAGGGCCATACCAAGGGATCGATTTAGCCGAAGCTGGGCGAGTGTGGCAGTCAAGCAGTGTCGTTACTTCTTGGCTAAACGAACTAGCCAGACAGGTTCTCAAGGAAAACCCAGAACTAAGCGGCATTGAGGGGATAGTAGCCGAAACAGGAGAAGCTCGCTGGACTCTTGAGACTGCAAAGTCATTGGGTCTGCCGATGCCGGCGATACAAGCAGCTTTTGATGTCCGATTGGATAGTCAAAAGGGCGACATAGACTTTTCCACAAAGCTTCTAGCCGCAATCCGCAACAAATTTGGAGGCCATAAGTTAGATGGAACATTAGGCAAATGAGCCGCTCTGCCTACGGTACTAAAATAACAGCAGCTGGGGTAACAATAGCTCTCTGGCTAGCTATCGGAACAATAATGTTCCATATCCTGGAAGGTTGGACCTGGATACAGGCCCTTTATTTTTCTGTAGTTACACTCAGCACGATAGGCTACGGAGACTTACACCCCACCACTGATATTTCTCGCCTAGCTGATGTACTTTATATAATATTCGGAGTAGTGACGGTGTTGGCAGCTTTTACAATAATAGGATCCGCCAAACTGGAACGCCGAACAAAAAAAATCAATAAGCGGCGCGAATAAAGTCGGCTCTTAAGCCTTTTTATTCTTGGGCGGGGCACCTGTAACTTCTATTAGAAGAAGCACCATTACACCGATGGTCGCTAGCGACAATATAGTTCTAGGGGTCAACTGGATCAAAAGAGCAGCTAAAATAAGCCCCAGCAATGTGGCGAGCCGCAAGTAAAGTTTATGGGCGCCTGTCCAAATAGTCACTTTATTTTCATTACTAAATAGCGACTGGTGGGCTTTACCTTCTAAAGCCAGGCCTACTTTCTTCCGGATCTGGATTGCACCCTTAGAACGACCGCCCATGTAAGCAATAACAACTGCGAGTAGCGACAGAAGTATAATTGTGTAACTTTGAATCACTAGCGGGCGCGTAAGAATATCGGCAATGTGTTTTATGGCAGTTTGATATTGCGGCTCAGCTCGACTGGATAATAGGCTAGACGCTATCCTAAGCCCTAGAATTGTGGCTAGCATCAGTGAACTATAAATAAGCCCGGCCACAATAATTAGACGGCGACGCCTGCCGGAAATCCAAACCGCAGCGGCAGTAAAAAGCATCACAAGAGCTAAGCTTACATATTTAAATGTATTCAAGTTAGAACTGAGAATGTGAATCAGCCTAAGTTTGTCGGACTTCAAGACGGTTACTTGTCCGACGCTGTCGGGTAGCTGTTTCCCCGCCAAAAATTCAAGTTTTGTACCCTTTAGGTTCAAAGACAATGCTTGGTAGGCTTCATTCAAGCTGATTACTCCGTCTCGGCCAGACGGTGAGTTTGCCAGTTGGATTATACCACTATGAACTTTAGAGTTAACCTCTACCCAGCGCTGCTGAAACTGTGGTCTGGCTAGAATGCCTGCAAGAGTTTTTTCAGTGTAATCTTCCAACCGAGCGCTTAGCGGTTGGGCTAAAAAACTAGCTTGAGGCGGCAGGACCGACTCAACTAAAGCAGGGACATCATTGTTTTGAAAAATTTGGTCAGTAGCATAAAGCGCAACCGCTGAGCGCACCTCGGGGTCTTTAATAATTTGAGCTGAAACCTCCGTGTAACTTTTGTTGTCCAAAGTTGTCCGACCGGCCCAAAATAGTATGTTGCACACCAGTAAAAGGGCACCGGCAAGCCCGACCAAGAACACGATAGCGACCGTCTTGCTTGCCGAACCACCGGTTTTGCTATTTGAGCTGATATTCTGGTTCTTCCTGAGCTTCGCGTTCTCAGCTAGAAGCTTTCTATTGTCGGCTTTTAGTTTGGCAATTTCATTTTGGTTGGCTTTAGGCATATTATTTACTTCTTTTGAATCTACCCAATTTGGTGCCGCGGCTTGATTCAATTTCTAGGAATGTTGTTAGAGTTGTTATGAGCACAATCATTACAACCGGTCCTATGATAATGCCCAAAAAGCCAAACATTGCAACACCGGCAAACACGCTCAAAATCGTCAGGGCTGAATTTAACTTTGCATCGTCTGGTACTAGTCTCGGTCGAACCACATTGTCGATGTTGGTTACGACCAACAGGTGATTAGCTATTACGACCACGCCCTGCCAAATGTTTCCGCCAAGTATCATCAAAATCCCTAGAGGTATTGTGACAATCCCGGCCCCAAGCGGAATCAACGACAAAAAGCTAAGCAAGATTAAAAAGAATGAAAACAGCCCATGGAATCCAACTAAATAAAGTATGACCGAGCTTTCCAAGCCCTGCAGGAAAGCAATAGTGAACTGGCCCTTAGCCATAGCTGTTGTCATTGAGCCCATTTTGCTCAGATAGACTCCGCTCATTTGGCGGCCCAAAGGATTTAACTTGGAAACAATGTCAATTATTTTGTCTTGGTACATCAAGATGTTTACAAACAAATAAATATAAATGATGGCACTAGTTATTACCCCTGTAAAACTTCCAATTGTTGAAGTAATCAGGCTAATCAGACCTTCAGCCAGTTTTGTCAAAGTTGTGTTTACTGCCGATGTAAATTCTGCTTGTGTAACATGAGGTGCGCCAGGCAGTTCAGCTAAAAAGCGGTTTAGGCTATCTATGAAGGATTGCGAGGAGGTGTTAATTTGATTTACCAAGTCGCCGGTGCTGATTCCAGATATAATATTTTTAACATTTAAAAAAGTAACGAAAACAATTAAGGACAGAGGCAATAGGATTGCCACAAGACTAACTAAGAAAGTTAACGAAGCAGCTGTTCCGGGCCGTTTGTAGCGGCGCAGAAACCGCTGATGAATAGGGTTAAATATAAATGCAGAGATTGCCGCCAAGATGATGATTCCCACATAACCTCGAAGAAAGAAAAAAGCAAAAACCAACCCAGCAATGATGGCTATATTCCAAGCCTTATATTGTTTGTCGTTTACACTGATTTTCATTAATATTTAAATACTATACTTTAAAATTAGTTAATTGGCAAGTTCTCGTAAGGAGTCTGGCATTAGTGTGACAGTTTTACAAAAAAGTAAAAAGCCGCAGGATATGACTCTGCGGCAA
>CAYUXQ010000016.1:9998-14941 GCA_964448925.1 uncultured Candidatus Saccharibacteria bacterium
CAGCTATTCCTTCAATTCTCCTCCGTGTACGGTAACTGCGTAAATAACCAGTATGTCAATGGTAATAATCAGCAGCGACCAGAACGGGTAGACCGGAATAAACGCCATGTTAGCAAAGGCGCTTAAAAGTGCAATTACGACAGCGAATATTCGGCCATACATATTGCCGGCCATTAAAGAACCAGCTGCCAGAATCGCCAACACCCCAACAATGATGTGGATCCAGCCCCATTCAGTGTAGTTTAGAACCCAAACCGCATTAGATGCCGAATGATATACCACAGTATCTTTAAACAGCGCTGCGATGCCAGCTAAAACAGCAAAAACACCGCCCAGGAGCAACATAAAACTGGCGAAACCGACCCAGCCAACCCAGCCGCTTACTTCGTTGTTATTTCGTGCCATTCGTAACCTCCCTTAATTCCTTAATGAAGTTAATTATTCGCTTAATTATAGCAACTGTCAATACAACCTTAGCCAGTGTATGTTGTTTTGCAGAAGGCGAGAGCCAATGTACAACCTGTATGTTATAAAACTGGCTCTTTGTGGCTAGTTGTGATGTCGTTTTTTTATGCCGGCAATTCGAAGTTTAGCGCTACTATGATGAAGTAAACGATGGGCTTCCTCTAGGGCTGCTTGGCTACCTGCGTTTTGTAACAACTCTTCTGCTCGCTTTACTGCTGCTGTCGCTTCGTGTTCGATAATTTCATGATCTGCTGTAATGTCACTTGCTATAAACCTAACAATTTCACCATCCACCTGCAAAGTGCCGCCATTTATAGCGAAGTGGAGTAGGGCAGAATCTGCATCTTCGGCTTTTCTTCTAACACTCAAAACACCAGGCTCGGCTGCAGAAATCAACGGCATATGCCCTTCGAAGACAGCAATATCGCCGCCTAAAGTTGGCACAATTACCTCGTAGGCATCGGCATCATATTTTTTTCCCTGAGTAGAGACTAGCTGAAATTTCATTTACTTTTTGTGGAGGCTTTTCGTTTTTTCTTAGGCTCGGGAACATTTTTTTTACCGTCGTCAACTACTTGGTCTATTCCACCTTTCATATAGAAAGCAAGTTCAGATTTTGCATCATGCTTACCTTCAAGAATTTCTTTGAAACCAGCTATGGTGTCTTTAAGCGGCACATAAACCCCTTTCATATTAGTAAAGACCTCGGCAACAAAGAACGGTTGTGTTAAAAAGCGTTGGATTTTTCTGGCTCTAGCTACGAGCTGTTTATCCTCTTCCGAGAGCTCTTCCATGCCAAGGATTGCTATAATGTCCTGCAAGTCTTTGTAGCGTTGAAGCACCCTCTGAACCTCTCTTGCTACGCTATAGTGTTCTGCACCGACTAGCTCAGGTTCAAGCAAAGTAGAGGTTGAGTCAAGAGGATCCACTGCAGGGTACAGCCCAAGCTCAGTAAGCGCGCGCGAAAGCACGACAGTAGAGTCGAGGTGAGCAAAAGTTGTTGCCGGGGCAGGGTCAGTTAGGTCATCAGCCGGAACATAAACTGCTTGGACTGATGTAATTGAGCCCTTGTTGGTCGATGTAATGCGCTCCTGAAGTTGGCCCATTTCGGTAGCTAGATTCGGCTGATAACCGACTGCACTGGGAAGACGGCCTAGCAGAGCCGAGACTTCTGATCCTGCCTGAGTAAAACGAAAAATATTGTCAATAAACAGCAGCACATCACTACCAGCATCTCGAAAACTTTCGGCTATTGCTAAACCGGTAAGACCTACTCGCAACCTAGCACCCGGCGGCTCGTTCATCTGACCGTAAACAAGCGCTGTCTTGTCAAGTACACCACTTTCGCTCATTTCGCCATATAATTCATTCCCTTCACGCGTACGCTCGCCGACACCAGCAAACACACTTCTTCCTTTGTGGAACTTAGCTATGTTGTTAATAAGTTCTGTTATGAAAACTGTTTTTCCCACTCCTGCTCCACCAAACAGACCAACCTTTCCACCTTTGGTAATCGGACAGATAAGATCGATGACTTTGATGCCAGTTTCAAGAATTTCTACCCTTGGGTTTTGGTCAGCCAGGGCAGGCGGTTCGCGGTGAATATGCCCTAACTGTACATCTTTTGGAGCATCTTTTCCGTCAATAGGTTCTCCGATAACATTAAACATTCTGCCTAGTGTCTTATCTCCAACCGGAACGCTTATTGGTGCACCGGTATTTTTGACGCTCATACCGCGTTTTAGTTTATCGGTAGGCCCAAGTGCAACGGCTCGGACACTCTGACGGCTAAGGTGCTGAGCTACCTCTAGCACCAGCCTGGCGCCATCTAGATTTAGCTCGAGAGCTGTAAAAATCGGCGGCAAGCTGCCTCTAAATTCAACATCAACCACTACTCCGACAATTTGTGTAACTACTCCTGTGCTCAACTTAGGTTTTTCTTGTGTTTGTTGCGGCATCTTTGTCCTGATCCTTTCCAAAATTAGGGCTTTTAGGCGGCAATGGCCGCTGCTCCACCAGTTATTTCTGCTATCTCTTGAGTGATTGCTGCTTGTCGGCTAGCGTTAAGTTCTAGCGTCAATGAATCAATAAGATCTGATGCATTTCGGTTAGCATTACCCATAGCCATCATTCTCATTGCGTGCTCACTAGCCGCTGACTCAACCTTAGCCTGCATCAAGCGAGCCTCGATATAAATTTTTATAGCTTCGCTCAATACTACTTCAATGTCTGGCTCAAATTCATAGACTTTCCTTGGTTCAGAGGAACTGTCGGCTGACGGGTCTGCGGTTTGAGCCGGCAAGAAGTGTATCATAGATGTACTCTGAGCCAATGAAGATACAAAACTTGTATAAATAATTACAACTCTGCCTATCTCTCGCTTTGTCATATTGTCCTCGACCAGACTCATGACAGATGCAAAAACATTTGCATCGGGAACATCTTGAATGTCTTCGTAGGCACTCAAAAAATCAACTCCTTCTAAGTGTGAAAAAAATCTTGCTCCCTTCCTTCCGAATACGACCACCTTGGGTCGTAGTTTTTCAGCTTTCATTTCGCTGAGAGCTAAGTTAAACACATTACTATTTAGGGCGCCCGCCTGACCACGATCAGTACTAAAGACAATATACAAAGTCGGCTTGGCGGGGTTGCCTGAAAAGTACGGATGGTTCTTAATTTCTGGGTTGGCTCCAATTCTGGTCATAACTGCAGCCGCCATCTCGCCGTAAGACCTGACGCCTTCTACGCGGCCTACTACTCGGCGCATCCGGCTAGCCGCCACAACTTCCAGGGCTTTGGTTAGCTGCTTGGCGTTTCTTACAGATCTGACGCGTCTTTGGAGCTGCCGGGTTTGAGCCACTATTTCTTATCCTCAGCTTTTTGGTACTGCTTGGCAACTTTGGCAGCACAGTTAAGAATAATTTTCTGGCCAGGCTCGCTTATCTTCTCGCCTTTTTCCAGGCTATTAACTAAAGCCTTGTTACTTTTACTTAAATCGGCTACTAGCGCGTCTTGAGCAGCCTTTACATGATCGATGTCAACAGAATCGAATGCTCCTTGTGTGGCAGCGTAAATAGACACAACCTGTTGCCAGACACCTAAAGGAGAGTATTGCTGCTGTTTAAGTACCTCAGTGAGCAACCTGCCTCTAGATAATCGATTTTGGGTCTCCGAGTCCAGGTCACTTGAAAACTGAGAAAAAGCCGCTAACTCGCGGAACTGGGCAAGTTCTAACCGTAAATTGCCCGCTACCGAGCGTATTCCAGGGGGTTGAGCAGCACCTCCTACACGCGAGACTGATAGCCCAACCGATATTGCCGGGCGGATACCTTGGTGAAACAAATCTGATTCCAGATATATTTGACCGTCGGTTATAGAAATAACATTGGTCGGAATGTAGGCACTAACATCACCAGCTTGAGTTTCGATAATCGGTAGGGCAGTCAAGCTGCCTGCGCCCAATTCATCGGAAAGTTTGGCTGCCCGTTCCAAGAGGCGTGAGTGCAAATAAAAAACATCGCCTGGATAAGCTTCGCGCCCAGGTGGTCGACGAAGAAGCAGAGACATTTGCCGGTAAGCAACAGCGTGTTTTGATAAATCATCATATACCACTAAAGCGTGTTGCTTGTTATCTCGAAACCACTCACCTATGGCAGCACCTGCGTACGGGGCAATGTATTGCAAGCTTGCTGGGTCTGAAGCGCTAGTCGCAACAATGATCGACTGATCCATAACGCCCTCTTGTTTGAGGCGATTGATTAGGCGAGCTATCCGTGAGTTTTTCTGACCAATAGCTACATAGATGTTGATTACACCTGTTTTTTGTTTGGACTGATTCAGCATTGTGTCAATAGCTATAGCAGTCTTTCCTGTTTGTCGGTCGCCAATAATCAATTCACGCTGGCCTCTTCCTATTGGTACCATTGCATCGATGGCAGTGATACCTGTGTGTAATGGTTCGTGGACGCTTTTTCGATCGATGACTCCCGGCGCCTGTCGTTCTACTGCGCCTTTAGAGCGAGTTTTGAGTTCTGCCTTTCCATCTAATGGTCTGCCCAAAGGGTCAATTACTCTACCAACTAACTCTGGACCTACTGGTACAGACAGTACCTCGCCGGTAAGTTTAGCGGTATTACCAGCTTCGACAGCCTGATCTTCGCTGAGTAGGACTGCTCCAATCTCATCCTCAAGAAGGTTTAATGCCATGGCCGATACTTTGCCACGAACTCCATCTATCTCAATAACCTCTGCGTAGCCACAGTCTCGCAGGCCATAAACCCAGGCTACGCCGTCGCCTACTCTAGTAACAACACCTGATGAAGAACCCTGTCCGGTACTTTGAAGGTTAGCAATCTGAGCCTTAACAGCATCACTTAGGTCGCTTACTTTGGTTTCGAGGTTTGCCACTACTTAAAAGCCTCCCTTAATACTTTTAATTTGTTTGATAATGTAAAATCCCAGCCAGTGTCGGATGTTTC
>CAYUXQ010000016.1:14951-15201 GCA_964448925.1 uncultured Candidatus Saccharibacteria bacterium
TACTCGAGAATCTATATCGTTGTTAAATGATACTTCTTTCGCACCAGTCAGTTTTTTCAGCTGCCTAAATAGCTCTGCTTGGAGCTTGGGGCTAAGCGGGTGAGCACTAGTTACAGTAGCGCGGCAGAGTAGTTTTCTTTTCTGTAGCTCCCACGCTATGTCATCAATCAGCATATCAGCTTCATCGTTTTTTCCCATATCGACCAAGCAAGCTGCTAGACTTTTGGAAAGATCTTTGACCGATTCGCCG
>CAYUXQ010000017.1:0-14006 GCA_964448925.1 uncultured Candidatus Saccharibacteria bacterium
TTGCCAAACTAACAGATGTAAAGTTGATTGCTTCTGCCCGGGGTGCAGCCCAGGAATTTATCGACCGCAAGGAAAAACTCGCCAAATATCCTCATTTGAGAGGCAGAATAGCTGCCCTACGGGCAATAACCAATCTCAACTAGCTATATAATTAGAGTATGCGAATTATTGCAGGAAACTTGAAAGGTAGAATTTTTCATGACCCTCCGGGACATCATAGCCACCCCATGAGCGACAAAATTCGCGGGGCGCTTTTTAACATGCTTGGAGATATAGAAGGCTTGCGGTTGCTTGATGCTTTTGGCGGTAGCGGGGCAGTTGCTTTTGAGGCCGCTAGCCGTGGTGCAAAAAATGCAGTTACGATTGAAGAAAAAAGAGCTCCGTATAATGCCATAGTTCGGAGCATTAAAGAATTAGGTTTAGAAAAGCAAGTCAAGGCAATAAATGCCGACGCTAGCAGCTGGTCGAGTCATAACAAATCGGCGAAGTTCGATATTGTAGTTTTAGACCCGCCTTTTGGTCAGCCGCAGTTTAAACTACTAGACAAGCTGGTGCAGCACTGTGTAAAAGGCGGCATAGTAGTTGTTAGCTGGCCAGGCCACGAACTACCACCGGTTTTTGACAAAGCCAAAATTATAACAGACAAAAAATACGGCGACGCCCAGCTGGTTTTTTACCGTAAAACCTAGTATATTGCCATCTATGAACCTAACCAAAGATGATCTGCTAGCAATACAAGAGGTGGTCAAAGAGACAGTCCAGCCGATGCTAGATAACCTCGATGACACGCTTAGTCAGCAGACCGCACAAGGTTTTGCAGCGGTAGATAAACGGTTTGAAAAAATAAACTCAAGATTTGAAAAAATAGACGCAAGATTTGAAGGGGTGGATTCAACTCTTTCTCGGATTGAGAATAAATTGGACGCTACGATCGATAAGGTAGACACCCACACAGCTGATATTCGGGCTCTTAACCAAAAAGTAGCCTAGTCATAACCTCTAAAGAATAGTAAAATACATCTGTTCTATTGCTGAATTACTACCCAATTTTGTAAGCCAAGCAAACACTTGCTTGCAAAATTGAAGAGGAGCAACATAGTGCTGAGCCGAAACTTTTGGCAGTCGACAAAACGAGGTAGGCATGTTAGTTGCGACAAGGGCGAGTGGTGAAATTGGTATACACGCTAGTTTTAGGAACTAGTGGGGAAACCCGTGAAGGTTCAAGTCCTTTCTCGCCCACCATATAGCTTATGCTTATCCATAAAATAAGCATCTGTCATCTGTTTTTGAAGGGTCGATGATTCAATGTTCGCTTTGTTGTGTTGATGATGTAACAACGGTTGTCTAAACTGACAATTTATGATAAGGTAAGTCTGTTTGTTGAGGGCCTCTGGGAGAGCCAGAGGCTTTCCGAACGTCCTTTTTATTTCTAGTCAAGATCGCTGGAAGGAGTGGCTGTGAGCACTGTCCAGTACGATCCCGTAGAACTAGCGGGGAATATGCATTTGACCGAAGCCGAGATCAGGCTTGCTCTTCAGATGAATAACGATCTCTGCAGGTTCGATGGCCACTACGACTCGATCAAGTCCGGCAACCTGCTCATCCTCACGGGTGAGGAGCCCGATGAGGGCCAGAAACCTCTCTGGTGCATGCTCCGGCTCTTCAACGTCGAGGGTGGCATCACCACCGTCGACGACTGGGAAGCCGGCGGCATGGGCGTCGGCGAGGTAGGCGATTCGTTCCGCGAACGACCCCACTGCAAGATGTTCGAGGCCGTCGTTCTCGAGCAGAAGCGCTACAACCGCGAGCCAGGCGGAGAGGTCTTCGGGCTTCTCTTCCCAGATGGCCACGCCATCGTCGTCGACAGCGGCCCCGAAGACGATCTCACCGATCGCCGCATCCGAGCAATGCTCGCAATACTCGAGCATGGTCGCGGTGGTATCTGATGCCACACGTCATCGTCCAGTACACCAAAGAGGTTGCAAAGCTTGACGGCGGCTTCTTCCTCGGCAGTCTTCGCAAGCGTCTGAGGGGACCACTCGCGGTCTTTTTGAGCGTGGAGCATCGCCCTCTGACGCAGAACGATTTCTCGTTCATGTTCCTTCGGGCCCGCAAGTGGGACAGTTTGATCCACGGCATTCAGGTGATCATCCTGGCTCACGCCGACGAGGAGCGCGTCAAGAAGTCGGACGAACTGGCCGAAGCGATTGCTACGGCAATTGAAGAGACCATCCAGTTCAGCCGGCGTCCTGAGAAGCTCACTGTTGTGTCGTTCTCTGTTTCACTGCATCTTGGTGAGATGGGGTACTTCGCCAGTGAGGTGATGGTTGGCGCACAGCAATGAAAGGACAACGCCCGCAAGGGCCGTGAGACCGCAAGGTCTGCAGCACCCAGGTACGTAAATCCTGGGGCAACACCCAAGTCTATGAACCAGTTCGTATTCTTAGGTGTCGCCACCTGACCCCGGGTGCCTCCTCCTCTGAAGCAGTAGGCCAGTTGATGGTTTGTCAGCATCAGCCTGATACAACCCTCTGCGAACCCGCTTGAAGATTGGCACCTTGCCTCTTGAGTGCTTATGAACACAGTCCTTGACCGTGTTGTACGGCACCTGTCGTGCCAGTAGTTCTTCGCAGGCCATATGGACATCTCTAAGACTCATCGGCTCGGCTGATAGCTCTAATGTCTGCACCACAGCGGCCTTCACGTCCCCAGTCCGGGGCTTGGCGGTCGGTGCAGCCTTCTTAGCGCCCCTGTTATGGAGCTGAGCCACAAGCTCGGACACCCGGTTCAAACGTGCCCCGTTTTCCTCCACCACGTCACAACAAACTAAAGAGCTCTAGCAATCCAAAAGAAGCTGGAGCTCTTTTTTGAATCGCATTGAGCTCACCGCTGTTGCTCCTTTTTCGTTTTGCATACAATCCATGCAAAACGAGCAGGTCAGAAATTATGCACAAGGATTTTGGTTGCTCGGTCACATGGCACAGTCCTATAATAGTGCTTAGCCGTGTGAGGGCTTGCGCCGGTTGGCGGATTCTTCCTCACAGACTTATAAAGCGTTCGAACACATTAAATTCTTTGGTAAGTAGAGCAGTATTTTAAACGGTTACTGGCCTCCGTATCCAAAAGAATTCTCCATAAAAAATAGTGGAATAAAGCCGTTCACCTTTTTGACTTATATGTAAAAAGGCAACTCTTTTATAATATAAATTTTTTGATACTTTGGACCGCCAAAGTATCGCAAAACTCTCGGCCAGATTCAAAAAGTCTGATGGTCGTTTAGTTAAAAAATAAAGTGAAGCTGCGGGGCTCGTTCGCTATAGGCGAACTCAAACAATCCTCGCTTACAGCTTTATTTTTTGCCTGCACTCTCTCAGTTTTTGAGTGGCCGAATTAGAAAAGGAAGTATGGAAATGGAACATGTAAACGAAATCAACAAGGGTGTAAATGTAGCAGCCTATTACTTCAAAAACGCTGGTACACGGCTAAAGTGCTTTCCAAAGCGCATGGAATGGGGCGGTAAGCGGGTGGACTTTACCGAAACCGGCTTAGTGCACCCCACTCAAAAGGGTCGCCGCATGGTACACGTTTTTGACATGACCGATGGGCAGGCTGATTATCGGCTAGAATTCGATGCTCAAACTCTAGACTGGACGCTGGTGTATATAGCCGACCAACATCTACCCATACAAAGTTCTTCCAATGCAGTTTTCGCTTAACCCTGAAGATCCGCAGATTCTGCACATAGACCTAAACAGCTGCTTTGCTACTGTAGAACAGCAGGCTAGACCGTTGTTGCGCGGCCGGCCCATAGCCGTGACCAATCGTCTAACCAAAAATGCCTGTATTATAGCTGCCAGCTATGAAGCCAAAGCATACGGTGTAAAAGTCGGTATGCGCCTGGGAGAGGCTAGGGTGCTGTTGCCAGAGATAATTGTGCTAGAAACTGATCCGCCCAAATACCATTACACCTACCAAAAGCTAGTCGACATTATGAAAAGCTATTCGCCCAAGGTGGCCATGAAGAGTATCGATGAAGGAATAATTGATTTTCACGGCACTCGGCAAGCTGTTAACACCCGCTCACTCGAAGAAATTGGCTACGAAATCAAAAAACGCCTCAAGCAGGAAGTCGGCAGCTGGATGAGTTGCAATGTAGGAATTGCCCCCAATAGGTTTTTGGCTAAAATGGCCGCCAGCCTGCATAAGCCGGACGGCCTCGACACCATAGACCACACTAACTTACGCCGGGCTTTGGGCGGGTTGCAGCTGACTGATTTGACCGGTATTGCCGAAAAGAATGAGGCTCGACTGAACGCCTGTGGTATTTTTACACCATTGCAGTTTTTGGATACACCGCCTGACATACTGCGCCTCAGGGTATTCAAAAGTATCTGCGGCGAAGACTGGCATCAGCGGCTGCGAGGTTGGGAAGTAGACGACATAGAATACTCCACAAAAACTGTCGGCCGGCAGTTTGTGATGGATGATTACGCCGCCAGTGACGAAAAAGTCCGCTCTCGCCTGGCTCACTTGTGCGAAAGCACCGGGCTCAAGATGCGCTATAAGGGCCTATGTGCTCGGGGCATGAGTGTTTTCCTGCGCTATAAAAGCGGCGACTCTTGGCATAGCCGCAAGGCATTTAAGAGCTCTTTTTTTAGTAACGGTGAAATTTATCGGCGAGCAACTTTGCTATTCAACCAACACCCCAGGTATGACTATGTGGCAATGATGGCTGTTAGTTGCTATCTGCTAGAACCCTCAAATATCAACCAGGTGAGCATCCTTGACGAAGTAAACAAAGAAATCTGGCTAACCGAAGCTATAGACGAAGTTAACCGTCGATGGGGTAATCACACTATTACTTTTGCTTCTAGCGCTGATTCCCAGCGCAAAATCAAACAAAAAGTACCATTTGGAAGTACCCGATACTTCGAACTACTTATTCAGGAAGTCTAAGTACGGGCACGAGTGCGCGGGCGGTGTTTAATTTGCTCATACCTAAGCGGCATAGCGCATGAATAGGCCAAGGTAGTAGCAATGGCAATTAGCGGCCCCACAAAGGGTATAGCGGACGGCAGGGCTAATACCGCGCCAAGTATCACTATGGAATAAATGTCCCAGGCGTGGCCTTTGGTTATTTCCCAACTTTGAGCAAAGGATTCGCTAATGTTGGTCCCCTTGTCGATCATCAGGTAAGGGGCCATAGAAAAGCGCCATATAATTATTATTCCCGGTACAACCAGTAAAATGAGTCCAATTATCAGCGATATCGCCAAACAAATTATAAGAAGTAGCAACCTAAACCATAGCCAGTTCCTGACAAAGTCTCTCCATAGCTCATCAAAGCTTACCACCTTGCCCTGAGCAGCCCTTAGGGTTAGGATATATTTCATTAGCGAAAAGACGAAGCCAACCAGGCTTAAAACTGCTACTAAAGTAGCCATGCCGGTTATATTGGAATTATTGAAGTCCGGCCCAAAAAGCGAACTAGTGGCAACACCTTTCCAACTAAAAATGGCATCACTGTGTTGAATCTGCTGGCCGACCGAGATTAGCGTAGAGACAATCGTTACGGATGATAGTAGAATGAAGAGCTTCAGGTTTTTTCTAACAGCATCAGTGCTGATAGTTAGAAGCACCCAGGCGGAAGGTAGTTTGTGGGGCTGTGCTGACATGTTCTGTTTGTTCCTTTTTCTTAGTTTGATTTAAGTATATTCAAAACTGCTCCGTATTCAATAATCAGCTATAAAAAGTTATAATAGTCTTAAGCTTATGAATCCACGCAGACAAACTGCAATGTTCAATGTTCAATGTTCAATGTTCAATGAATCTTGCAATAGACATTTTCTAAATATTCTTGAGCATTCTTTCGTCAACTATTCATTGTCCATTCGTCCATTCGTCCATTCTTCCATTGGCTCACAGAGGGGACTCTTGTGAGCCTAAGCACCCAGCCGTACAAGGGTGCTCGTGATTTTTATCCCGAAGACATGAGACTTCAAAAGTATATGTTTGGAGTGCTCAGAAAAGTAGTTGAAGGCTTTGGCTACCAGGAATATACAGCTCCGATCATAGAACCGGTGGAACTATATTTGTCCAAAACTAGCGACGAGATTGTTAACCAGCAAACCTATAGCTTTGTTGACCGCGGCGGGCGCAATGTAACTTTGCGGCCAGAAATGACCCCTTCGGTCAGTCGTATGGTGGCAGGACGCCGACAGGAACTGGCCTATCCCCTGCGGCTTTATAGTATTCCTAACCTTTGGCGCTACGAACGCCCGCAGGCTGGTCGTTTGCGCGAGCACTGGCAGCTAAATGTCGACCTTTTTGGAATTGAAGGACTAGCAGGTGATCACGAAGTAATTCAGGTTGCTGATACTATTTTAAAATCATTTGGCGCCAAAAAAGGCAGCTACGAGATCAGAATTAATAGTCGTTTACTCATTAGCTGGCTTTTACTTGAATATCTAGGGCTCGAAAAAGCCCAGACAGCGGCCTTAATACGGCTGATAGACAATATGCATAAGCTACCGATAGGAGAGTTTAAGGATTTTGTTAAAGCCATGTTGACTGAGGAACAGCTAGCCTTCAATGTGCTAGATAGGCTTTTGGGTCTGCTAAGAATCGAAAAACTGTCCGACCTGCCGCCCGACACACATTCCCACCCTGCTATTGCCGAAATGAACCGGCTATTCGAACTGCTCGCGGCCAGCGGTGTAGAAGGTGCGGTTTTCGACCTGTCTCTAATGCGAGGTTTTGATTATTACACTAATATTGTCTTTGAGGTGTTCGATAAACACCCAGACAACAATCGGGCAATGTTTGGCGGTGGGCGTTACGACGGCTTAGTCAGTCAGTTTGGCGTGGAGTTACTACCCACGGTTGGCTTTGGTATGGGCGATGTAACCTTGCAGCGATTTTTGGAGATTCACAAACTTTTGCCACCGCTGCAACCCGAAACCGATGCCGTAGTCATACTGATTGGCGATATTTATGAACCGGCTCAAAAAGTACTAGCACAGCTCCGCCAAGAAGGCATTAGGCTGGCGGTGGACACAACCGGACGCAAAATTGATGCACAAATAAAAAGTGCCCACAAAGCTGGTATAAAAAATGTGCTGTTCATTGGAGAGCAAGAACTGGCTGTCGAGCGCTACAAGTTGAAAGACCTGACCAGCGGCAAAGAAGAAGAACACGGTATTGAACGCATTGTGGCTATTTTGGCCGCTCAACATAAACTAAGTCCCAAGAAGGATTAGAGGATAAGGGGTGGACAGGTACCAAGAAACTTTGTTTCGAACCGAACCTTTCGAGCTCTATTATGAAACCAATACGCCTATTATAATTCACGGTCCTCTTGGTGAGCTGGCAAGCCGTGGCGCTGGAGTTCGGATTGAACCTGAATCACAACCCGAATCCTCAGACGGCTCACTGACTGGAAACGATCCCGCAAAAGACATATAATCCATAGCCTGATGAAAGTTACTCGAAAAGACACAAGTCCCACCAAACTGAGGTTGACTATTACAGCTGGTACTGAAGACTTGGCGCCTATCAAACACCATGTTCTACGGCATTTTGCCCCCAATGTGAAGGTACCTGGTTTTAGAGCCGGTCATGCGCCGGCAGCCATGGTCGAAAAGTACGCCAACCAGCAAGCCCTGCTGGATGAATTTATAGAACACGCCCTAAACGACCTTTACGGTAAAGCAATTGAAGCCGAAAAGCTTCGCTCGGCCGCTCAGCCCAAAGTCAGCGTTAAAAAATTTGTGCCATATACCATGCTGGAGTTCGATGCCGAACTAGAAGTGATTGGCCAGGTAAAGGTTGCAAACTACCAGGCTTTGAAAAGAACTGTTCCTGGAGTCTCGGTGACCGCCAGAGATGTACAAGGAGTGCTTAGTACCCTTCAGCAACGCAGTGGCCAGCGCCAGATGGTCAAGCGCCCGGCTAAAGACGGCGACGAACTTATAATTGATTTTGCAGGTTATGATACCAAGGGCAAAGAATTGCCCAATACCGAGGGCAAAGATTACCCGTTGGTACTAGGTAGCGCTAGTTTTATACCCGGTTTTGAAGATAATTTAATTGGCGCTAAGACCGGCGAAGAAAAAGAGTTCAAAGTAACTTTTCCAGCTGATTATCAAGCAGTAGAGATGCGTGGGCAAAAGGTTACTTTTAAAGTGAAAGTAAAAAAAGTTTCGGAACTTATCAGTAAGAAAATCAACGATGAGTTTGCTAAAACAGTTGGTCCTTTTAAGAATTTGGCTGAGCTCAAGGCCGACATCAGAAAGCAGCTATTGATAGATGGTCAGAACGAAGCTAAAAATAACTTTCAGAACGAACTGATTGCAGATATTGCCAACAAATCTGTGGTGGATGTTCCTGAGGTGTTGGTAGAAGACCAACTGATACGCATGGAAGAAGATGAAAAGCGCAACCTGGTTTACCAAGGCAAAACTTGGCAGGAGCACCTGAAGGAGGAAAACCTAACCGAGCAAGGTCACCGCGACCGTCACCGTGACCAAGCCTACCAGCGGGTTAAAGGCGGGCTAGTTCTATCTGAGATTGCCGAGCGTGAAAAAATAGAAGTTAGCCAAAAAGAAGTAGACGAACGGATTACAATGCTAAAAGGGCAGTATAGCGATCCGGCAATGCAGGCCGAACTGGACAAGCCCGAAGGCCGTCGTGAAGTCGCCGGCCGGCTAATGACCGAAAAAACCGTTGCCCGAATTGTCGAACTCGCCACCAAAAAATAAACTCAGTAAATATTGTTGTCACTTTCTGTCCATGGCACTTAGACCAACCGCAATCGTAGATGTAGACTATGCTCTTGTTCCAAAAAATTAGCACTCGGGCTTGACGAGTGCTAACTATAAGCCTATAATTGATGTTACATGAGCAAGACTTCTCAGGTTTTGATACCAACTGTTATAGAACAAGAAGGTCGGTTTGAACGGGCTTATGATATTTATAGTCGTTTGCTACGCGACCGGATTATATTTTTGGGCAGCGAAATTAACGAGCACACCGCTAATTTGGTAGTAGCCCAAATACTTTTTTTGGAAAACGAAGACCCGGGCAAGGACATAATTTTGTACCTAAACAGCCCCGGCGGCAGCGTTTACGACGCATTGGCCATCTACGACACCATGAAATATGTCAAAAGCGATATTCAAACGGTTGGCATTGGCGTACAAGCTAGTGCTGCTGCTTTCCTACTGAGTTCTGGCACCAAAGGCAAGCGTCTGCTGTTGCCCAATGCTACTGTGATGATTCACCAGCCTTCGGCAGGGACCCGCGGCAAAGTAACCGATATGGAAATAGACCTGCGCGAAGGCTTGCGCATAAAGAAGCTGCTAAATGAAATATTGGCCAAAAATACCGGTCAAAAATTAACCCGCATTGAGAAAGATGTAGACCGGGACTATTGGATGACAGCGGATGAAGCCAAGGTATATGGCTTAGCCGACAAAGTCATAGCCAAACGCTAAATCTGAGCGACTCGTATAGGATAGCTTCTGCCACTCAGCATTCTGCACAGATACGACTTTTTGGTCTTTCAGTGCTGCCTTATATGCTGCTCAAGCCTTTTCGTCTAAAAAATCTAGAATTGAGAATGCATAAAATTCTACAACACTTTTTTGGACAAATACTTGACACTTATATCTGGTAAGTTTAGAATTTAGGCTAAGAAGTAGTGTACTTTGGTGCTTGCTGTGTTTATGAAACTCTTTGCATCGCCGAATGTAGTGGGCTTCGTGGCATGTCAAAACATCTTAAGTAAGACAAGGGAGCATTGCTGTTAATGGCAAAAGACGAAAGCACATTACAAAAACGCAAATATTTTACACAATCTGACGATGTTATAGAACCGCCGAACCTGGTAGACCACCAGAACTCTTCTTTTGCATGGTTCGTAGAAGAAGGATTGGGCGAGCTTTTGGCAGAAATCAGCCCGATTGATGATTACACCGGCACAAAACTCAGCATTAGTTTTAAAGATTATCATTTCGAAGAACCTAAACTGACCGAGGCTGAGGCCCGCGAAAACAATGTTAGTTACGAGGCGCCACTAAAGGCAACTATAGAGCTAACCAACAAAGTTACTGGCGAAGTCAAAAACCAGGAAATATATCTAGGTGATTATCCGTGGATGACATCTCGTGGCACTTTTGTAATCAACGGTGCTGAACGGGTAGTAGTAAGCCAACTCATTCGTTCGTCCGGTGTATTTTTTAGCGGAGAACCACATGCTGGCAGTAATTTATATGGAGCCAAGGTTATTCCGGTTCGCGGGGCTTGGCTTGAATTCGAAACAGCAGCTAACGGCGCACTATATGTAAAAATCGACCGCAAGCGCAAAATAGCCGTCTCAACATTGCTGCGCGCTCTCGGCATGACTGAGGAGCAAATTCGAGATGAGCTAAAACATGTCAACCAGGGAGAAACCGACTACCTGGACATTACTTTCGAAAAGGATCCTTCTAAATCGACCAACGAGGCTTTGATTGAGGTATATAGCCGCTTGCGCCCTGGTGACTTAGCCACTACCGAAAACGCTCGAAGTCTACTAGAAAATATGTTTTATAACTTCAAACGCTTTGATTTTGGTAAAGTTGGCCGTTACAAACTCAACAAGCGGCTCAATTTGGATGTTCCAAACACAATCGACAACCGAGTTATGCGTATGGAAGATTTGATGGCTATTATTGCGGAGATTATCCGACTGAATGTAACGCAGGAACCGAGCGACGAAATCGACAGTCTAGCTAACCGCAGAGTTAAATTGGTCGGCGAACTAGTACAACGACAATTCAGGATTGGCTTACTGAGAATGGAACGAAACGCCAAGGATCGTATGAGTATGTGTGAAATAGAAACAGTCACTCCGGCTCAATTGATTAACGCGCGCCCGGTTGTAGCGGCTGTTCGTGAGTTTTTTGCTAGCAGTCAGCTAAGTCAGTTTATGGACCAAATTAATCCGCTTTCTGAACTAGCCCACAAAAGGCGCCTCTCTTCTATGGGGCCTGGTGGACTGAGCCGTGAGCGAGCTGGTTTTGAAGTTCGCGACGCTCATGCTACTCACTATGGTCGTATTTGTCCTGTAGAAACACCGGAGGGTGCCAATATTGGTTTGGTGCTTAATCTGGCTAGCTATGCCAGGATAAATGAATATGGGTTCATAGAAACCCCCTACCGTAAAGTTATCAACGCCGTTACTCCAAAGAATGCCGCCGGACATATTGCGGCTGTTGACCTAGAAAACGAAAAGGGCAGTATTATCGTAAAAAAGGGCGCTATCATTACTGATGCCGCTGCTAAACGGTTGGCAAGCGTTAAGAACCAAGTCACATGGCCAGTTAAGGCTAAAGTCACCTCTGTAATTGAATACCTAGATGCTGCCGAAGAGGAACAAGCCGTAATTGCCGGGGCTGGAAGTGAAGTAACCGACAAAGGTTACTTTAAAGAACCCAGAATTAGTGCTCGCAACCGCTTGCAAGCAGGAGAAGTTGATGCCGACGAGGTTACCCACATGGATGCCAGTCGTGGTCAAACTATTGGCTCCAGTGCTGGACTTGTGCCTTTCGTAGAAAAGAACTATGTTTTGCGTAGCCTAATGGGCTCAAATCAACAACGACAAGCTGTACCGCTCATAAAACCAGAGTCGCCCATTGTCGGTACTGGTCTAGAAGGCTTGGTAGCTAGAAACACCGGTCAGCTCGTAACAGCAGAAGCTGATGGTGAAGTACTTGCGGCCTCGGCTGACGAAGTTGTAGTTAAATATAAAACCGATATCGTTACCTATCATCCGGTCCACTTCGCTCGTAGTAACGAAGGTAGTTCAATCAACCAGGTAGTTGTTGTTCACACTGGCGATAAAGTCAAAACGGGACAACCCTTGATAGAAGGCATGAGCATAGCAGGTGGTGAGCTAGCTCTTGGTAAAGACCTTTTAGCAGCCTTTATGCCTTGGGGCGGCTATAACTTCGAAGATGCCATAATAATCTCTCGCAAACTTGTTGAAGACGACACTCTAACTAGTATTCACATTGTTGATTATATGACCGAGGTTCGTGAAACCAAATTGGGGCCAGAAATTGTTACTCGCGACATACCCAATGTCTCAGAAGAAGCACTGCGGCATCTTGATGAAGATGGTATTGTCCGGATTGGAGCTGAAGTCCATCCAAGCGATATTCTGGTGGGTAAAATTACCCCCAAAGGTGAACAAGAATTGTCTAGCGAGGAACGCTTGTTGCGTGCTATTTTTGGCGAAAAAGCTAAAGAAGTTCGCGATACATCACAGCGAATGAGTACAGGCCGACATGGCAAAGTTGTTGGCGTCAAAGTTTTTTCAAGAGCCAATGGTCATGAACTCAAAGCCGGCGTAATTATGCAAATACAGGTTTTTGTAGCCCAGATGCGCAAAATCAGCGTAGGCGACAAATTAGGCGGTCGTCATGGTAACAAAGGTGTCATTGCTCGTATCCTGCCGGTCGAGGACATGCCTTTCACGGAAGACGGAACACCGATTGATATTATCCTGAACCCACTCGGCGTGCCAAGCCGTATGAATATTGGTCAGTTGTTCGAGACTCACTTAGGCATGGCTGCATCGGCGCTTGGCTTCAAAGTTGCCAGCCCTAGCTTTAACGGCGTTCCGATTGAAAAGACCCAAGAACTCCTAAAAGAAGCCGGACTACCTGAAGACGGCAAACAACAGCTCTATGATGGTCGAAACGGCGAAGCATTTGCTGAGCGAACCACTGTTGGAAAGATGTACCTTATCAAGCTGAACCACATGGTTTCAGACAAAATCCACGCTCGTTCCACTGGTCCTTACACGATGGTCACCCAGCAACCTCTGGGCGGAAAAGCCCAAAACGGTGGACAGCGATTTGGCGAGATGGAGGTCTGGGCGCTCGAGGCGTATGGCGCCTCGAATACTTTGCAAGAAATTCTGACTATCAAATCTGACGATGTTTATGGTCGCGCCAAAGCCTACGAAAGTATAATCAAAAGCACCGAAATCCAGGGGCCTAAAGTACCCGAAAGTTTCAATGTGCTGGTGAAAGAGCTCCAAGGTTTGGGACTGAAAGTCGACTTGCTAGCCGACAACAAGGTTGTAGACGCTGAAACTGTACTGGCCCAGAATACCAAATACGAAGCTAAACATTCGGCCGAAGTCGAAGCCCCCAAGACAGTTGTCGACAATGCTGACATAACCGAAGAAGCAGTAGCTGATGAATTTGCTGGCGGGGTTCATGTAGAAGAAACGGACTCTAATGGTGTCCCATTAATGGACGACGAAGACCTTTCAGCTGACAGTACGGCTTCATCAGATGCACTAACTATGGAGAAGGAGCTCTAAAGATGAGACACTACAACAGCGGAACCAATATTGCCGACTTTGATGCCGTTCGACTGGCTATAGCTAGTGCTGAAGACATCTTAGAATGGAGCCATGGCGAAGTTACTAAGCCTGAGACTATTAACTATCGAACACAGAAGCCAGAACGAGACGGATTGTTTTGTGAGAGAATCTTTGGCCCGGTCAAAGACATTAACCCCCACGATGCCAAGTATAAGGGTGTCCGTAGCCGAGAAGCGGCTGTAGATAAGAATGGTGAATTAGTTACTCGGTCAATTGTTCGCCGTGAACGAATGGGGCACATTAGCTTGGCGGCACCGGTTGCTCATATCTGGTTTTTGCGAGGTACGCCTAGTGCAATCGGGCTACTGCTAGGTATGACTGTCAAAAATCTCGAAAGAATTGCCTATTTTGCCAGCTATGTTATCAAGAGCGTTGAAGAAGAAGCACTCGAAAAAATGCAAGCAGATAAAGAAGCTGAGTTTTCAGCTGCTGAAACTGCAGTAAAGGCTCGTTATGAAAAAGAAGCCGCTGCTGATAACGCGGACATTAAAGCCTTAGCGGAGGCACGAGCTAAAGAGTTAGACGAGTTGTCCAAAGATGTAGAAACCTATCGCACACAGGCTGCTAG